>URCN01000035.1:0-15019 GCA_900546335.1 uncultured Streptococcus sp. | reverse complement strand
ATCCAGTTCTTGCGCTTCTTCTAAACTTCTTGGCATCACTGAAACGATTAATTTCATCTACTAACCTTCATACTAATCACCTTGAGGTAATTACTGCTTTCATCTTTTTTATTATAGGCAAAGTCAGCTGGAAGACCATATTGGTTTAAGATCTGATATTTTCTTCCTGCAAAACCTTTATCAATTTGTTCTGTAAATTTCTGGCGGGAAACATTGGCAGCATTGGTACTGGCAATGATAATCCCTCCCGGATTTAAAATCTCTAGACTCTGGGAAATCAACTTGTGATAGTCCTTAGCTACAGAGAAAGTTTGTTTTTTATTGCGGGCAAAGCTCGGCGGATCAAGGACAATCACATCATAAGTCAGGCCTTTTCGCTTGGCATACTTGAAGTATTCAAAAACGTCCATGACGATAAAACGATGATTGTCCGTGCTGAGTCCATTTGCTTGAAAATGAGCCTCTGACAGCTCTTTAGAGCGTTTGGCCAAGTCGACAGAAGTCGTCTCACTCGCGCCTCCCATAGCTGCAGCAACTGAAAAGGCAGCCGTATAGGAAAACATATTGAGCAAGGATTTACCCATGGCTAGACCGTCAACCAGACTCCCACGAACTTCATGCTGGTCTAGGAAAATTCCTGTCATCAAGCCATCATTCATAAAGACTTGATAGAGTACCCCATTCTCAAGAACAGTAAAATAATCTGGCGCTTCCTCACCATAGACATGAGCAGACTCGTAATCTAGACCTTTAAAACGAATCTTTTCATATACTCCCAAAATCTCAGGAAAGACTTCCTTAAAAGCCTTTATGATCAGCTCACGAATCTGGTAAACAAAGGAGTTGTACCAAGAAAAGACCACATAATCTCCATAGAGATCAACAGTTAGACCACCAAAACCATCCCCCTCTTGGTTAAAAAGGCGAAAGGCAGTGGTCAAGGCATCTTGATAATAAGGCTTTCTAGCTTCCTTGGCCTTACGAAACAGAATTTCAAAAAAGGCTTGATTGAAGCGAACCTTTTCCTTGCTGATGAACCAACCGATTCCCTTATTCTGTTGAGAAAGATAGGCACTCCCTAAAAACTTCCCGTCTTGACTAAGAACTTCTACTGCCTGATCTGTCAGTTCAATATCTGTTAAATCACTTGCTTCCAAAAGAACCAGACCCTTAGCTAGCTTTTTTTCAACACGTCTGCTGACCCTAATTCTATTCATAGCTACTATTATAGCAAATTTTGTGACAATTCTCAAAAAAGAAACCGTTTAACCATTTGTACTTTAGTTTACTGAGTGTCATTTTTGTTCAAATAAGTTTATGCCATTTACTTTTTCACCAAAACATCCTTTCCCTTATAATGGAAAGAGAGATTCTATTCGCTAAAAATAGACAAATTCAGAAATGAGTATAGAATCTTGCGCAAACGTTTGCCTAGTTCTAAACTTTATGGTAGAATAAAACACAACATTGATAAGCAAGAGGAAAAACAATGCAAAATCAGACACTTATGCAATACTTTGAATGGTATCTGCCTCATGACGGCCAGCACTGGGCTCGACTAACAAATGACGCAGAGCACCTAGCAAACCTTGGTATCAGCCATATCTGGATGCCACCTGCCTTCAAGGCAACCAACGAAAAAGATGTAGGCTATGGTGTTTACGATCTTTTTGACCTAGGCGAATTTCACCAAAAAGGGACTGTCCGTACCAAGTATGGGTTTAAAGAAGACTATCTTCAAGCCATTCAAACCCTAAAGGCACAGGGAATTCAACCTATGGCCGATGTGGTGCTCAATCACAAGGCTGCTGCCGATCATATGGAAGCCTTTCAGGTTATTGAAGTGGATCCTGAGGATCGTACAGTTCAACTAAGTGAGCCCTTTACTATCAACGGATGGACCCACTTCACTTTTGATGGACGTCAGAAAACCTATAATGACTTTGAATGGCACTGGTACCACTTTACAGGTACAGACTACGATGCCAAACGTCGTAAATCTGGCATTTACCTGATCCAGGGGGACAACAAGGGTTGGGCAAATGAGGAATTGGTCGATAACGAAAACGGCAACTACGACTACCTCATGTATGCCGATCTAGACTTTAAGCATCCTGAAGTCATCCAAAACCTCTATGACTGGGCTGACTGGTTCATGGAAACGACTGGTGTAGCTGGTTTCCGTTTGGATGCCGTTAAGCACATTGACTCCTTCTTTATGGGCAATTTCATCCGTGATATGAAGGAAAAATACGGTGAGGATTTCTATGTTTTTGGGGAATTTTGGAATCCAGATAAAGAGGCCAATCTAGACTATCTCGAGAAAATAGAAGAACGTTTTGACCTTGTCGATGTTCGCCTCCACCAAAACCTCTTTGAAGCTAGTCAGGCTGGAGCAAGCTACGACCTTCGTACTATCTTTACTGATAGCTTGGTTGAACTCAAGCCTGACAAGGCTGTCACTTTCGTTGATAACCATGATACTCAACGAGGACAAGCCCTTGAGTCTACTGTTGAAGAATGGTTCAAGCCAGCAGCCTATGCCCTTATTCTATTACGTCAAGATGGGCTTCCATGTATCTTTTACGGAGATTATTACGGTATTTCAGGGCAATTTGCTCAACAAGATTTCAGAGAAGTTCTTGACCGTCTCCTAGCCATCCGAAAAGACTTGGCCTATGGAGAGCAAACAGACTACTTTGACGATGCCAACTGTATTGGATGGGTCCGTTCAGGCGCTGAACATCAATCCCCAATCGCTGTCCTTATCTCAAATGACCAAGAAAACAGCAAGGCTATGTTTGTCGGGCAAGAATGGGCTGATCAAACCTTTGTTGACCTCCTTGAAAATCACCCAGCACAAGTTACGATCAATGCTGAAGGTTATGGAGAATTTCCAGTAGCAGCGGGTTCAGTCAGTGTCTGGGTAGCAAAATAAACCTATCAGGTACAAGTCAAATCCAACCGGATTTGGCTTTTTTGTATGCACAAAAAGACCTACCCAAATGGATAGATCATTATTGTCTTACAATTTACCTGCTACTGCCTCCAAGAGTTCTTGGATTTTCGCTTGGTTGCTTCCTCCTGCCATGGCCATGTCTGGTTTACCACCACCACGTCCATCAACGATTGGAGCCAATTCTTTGACAAGGTTTCCTGCGTGTACATCTTTAGTCTTGCTTGCTACGAGGACATTGACCTTGTCACCAATAGCGGCAACTAGGACAAGCACATCAGAGTAGTCTTTTTGTTTCCAGTTATCCGCAAAGGTACGAAGGGCACCTGCATCTGATACAGAAACTTGGCTTGCAATGTAACGGTGTCCGTTTGCTTCTTGAACATTCTTGAAGACATCACCTGCGGCTGCTGCTGCTGCTTTTTCCTTCAATTCGGCATTTTCTTTTTGCAATTGACGGAGTTGCTCTTGAAGGCCTTCAACCTTGTGAGGAACTTCCTTGAGTTGAGGTGCTTTAAGAGTTGCTGCGACAGCTTTCAAAGCGTCTTCTTGTTCGCGGTAGGTCTCAAAGGCTTCCTTACCAGTCACTGCCAAGATACGGCGAGTTCCTGATCCGATCCCTTCTTCTTTGACAATCTTGAAGAGGCCAATCTCAGAAGTGTTACCTACGTGAGTACCACCACAAAGTTCAACTGAGTAGTCACCAATCGTTACAACTCGGACTTCCTTACCGTATTTCTCACCAAAGAGGGCCATAGCTCCCATTTCTTTAGCTGTATCAATATCTGTCTCAACAGTTTCTACTGCAATTGCTTCCCAAATTTTCTCATTGACTTGCTGTTCAATGGCGCGCAACTCTTCAGGAGTTACGGCTTGGAAGTGTGTGAAGTCAAAGCGAAGGAATTCGACTTCGTTCAGAGATCCTGCTTGTGTCGCATGGTGACCAAGGATATTGTGAAGGGCCGCATGGAGCAAGTGAGTTGCTGTGTGGTTTTTCATGACACGGTGACGACGATTGGTATCAATTGCCAAGGTGTATTCTTGGTTCAAAGTAAGTGGTGCAAGAACTTCAACAGTATGAAGAGCTTGTCCGTTTGGTGCTTTTTGAACATCTGTCACAGTAGCAACAAGATTTCCTGCAGCATCCAAGATTTGACCGTGGTCAGCTACTTGTCCACCCATTTCAGCGTAGAATGGTGTTTCCGCAAAGATAAGAGAGGCAGTTCCTTCAGAAACAGCTTCTACTTCAGAGTTTTCAGCTACGATAGCCACTAACTTAGAAGGTAATTGACTAGCATTGTAGTTGAAGATGCTTTCTACAGTGATGTTTTGAAGGGTTTCATTTTGCATTCCCATTGAGCCGCCTTTGACAGCTGACGCACGCGCACGCTCTTGCTGTTCTTTCATGGCTGCTTCAAAACCTTCACGGTCTACAGTCATCCCAGCTTCTTCAGCGATTTCTTCTGTCAATTCAACTGGGAATCCATAAGTGTCATAGAGTTTGAAGACATCTTGCCCAGCGATAACGTTTTGACCTTTCGCTTTCAAGTCAGCTACAATGGTTTCCGCAAAGTGCTGACCTGAGTGAAGGGTACGAGCAAATGACTCTTCCTCGCTCTTAACGATTTTTTCGATAAAGTCACGTTTTTCAAGCACTTCTGGGTAGTAGCTTTCCATGATTTTTCCAACAGTTGGAACGAGTTTGTAAAGGAAAGGCTCGTTGATTCCCAATTTTTGACCGTGCATAGAAGCACGACGGAGAAGACGGCGAAGGACATAACCACGACCTTCATTTCCTGGAAGAGCACCATCACCAATGGCAAATGAAAGTGAACGGATGTGGTCTGCAATGACCTTGAAGCTCATGTTGTCGCCATCTTGGTCGTAGACTTTACCAGACAATTTCTCAACTTCACGAATGATTGGCATGAAGAGGTCTGTTTCAAAGTTTGTCTTAGCCCCTTGGATAACTGCCACCAAACGCTCCAAACCAGCGCCCGTATCAATGTTCTTGTGTGGCAATTCCTTGTACTCACTACGAGGAACAGCAGGGTCAGCATTAAATTGTGACAAAACGATGTTCCAGATTTCGATGTAACGGTCATTTTCAATATCTTCTGCAAGCAGACGAATGCCGATATTTTCTGGGTCAAATGCTTCTCCACGGTCAAAGAAAATCTCTGTATCTGGTCCAGAAGGTCCTGCACCAATTTCCCAGAAGTTGTCCTCGATTGGAATCAAGTGACTTGGATCTACTCCCACTTCAATCCAGCGGTTGTATGAATCTTTATCAGCTGGATAGTAGGTCATGTAAAGTTTTTCAGCAGGGAAGTCAAACCATTCAGGGCTTGTCAAAAGCTCATAAGCCCAAGTGATAGCCTCATCACGGAAGTAATCCCCGATTGAGAAGTTCCCCAACATTTCAAACATGGTATGGTGACGTGCAGTCTTCCCTACGTTTTCAATATCATTGGTACGGATAGCTTTTTGCGCATTGGTAATACGTGGATTTTCAGGGATGATGGTCCCGTCAAAGTATTTCTTAAGGGTTGCTACCCCAGAGTTGATCCACAAAAGTGTTGGGTCATTTACAGGAACCAAACTTACTGATGGTTCTACAGAGTGACCTTTTTTCGCCCAAAAGTCAAGCCACATTTGGCGTACTTGTGCACTAGATAGTTGTTTCATATTGTCTCCTTATTTACTTGTTTAATGTGATTGGCTTTCCAGCATCTCCACATAGTCAATCGCGACACAGAGGGAAATGACTAGGTCTGCATAAGCGTCCTCCTGAACCGTTACGGTATAGGTAGAGGTCAGATGGAAGAGTTCCTTCTTAATTTCAGCAATCAGCTGATCGCGATCATCCAGCAATTTGAAATCCAAATCCCAGACATTGCCCTCGATACGAAGACCTAAATTATCAAACTCATACTTATCTCGCCAGAAGGTCAACTTCTTACGAATGACAAAACTCGAGCCATCCCTAAGCTGAATCTCAAAACGAGGAAGCAAGGTCAAGATTTCTTTACTTATCTGACCGACATGTTCACCATTAGCATCATAGATGGTAAAAGTTTTGGGAATCTTAAAAAATGATCCCTCTACCTGATAGGCGATTTCTCCCCTGTCATCCTTGATAGCGAAGCGTTCGCCTCCAAAACGAAACTTTTGTTTGACAAGAAATGTTTTCATCAACACCTCCAAAAAATCAAAAGACAAGCTCATATCACGAAGGGCGAAAAACCGCGGTACCACCTTCATTCAATGAACTTGTCATTCTCTTATTCTTATTATGCAATTGTTAAATTGAGTAGCATGACTTTCTAGCTTAGATGGCTCGCAGCACCGCCATTTCTCTGGACTAAGACTACTGAAAATCAATTCTCAACTTTCTTATTATAACGTTTTTTTAATCTTGCGTCAACTGGAAAAGCTGACAAGAAAGCATATCTCCTACTTCCGATACATTTTAAACTGTAGGAAGAGGTCGCTATATTTGCCTGTCCATTTATGGTCAAATTTCTCATAAACTTCCAGGTGTTTCATTGTTTCAGCATCTGGATAGAAGGCTTTGTCTTCTTTTTTCTCCTCTGGGAGCAATTCCTTAGCTGGTAGGTTTGGTGTTGAATAGCCGACATACTCTGCATTTTTGAGAGCATTTTCAGGTTTCAACATAAAGTTGATAAAGGCATAGGCTGCGTCTTGATTTTTGACTGTTTTTGGTATAACCATATTGTCAAACCAAAGGTTGCTGGCCTCAGTCGGAACCACATAGCGTAGATTTTCATTTTTCTCCAGCATTTGGCTGGCTTCACCAGAGAAGGTCACGCCGATAGCAGCGTTATTCTGAATCATGTAGCCCTTCATCTCGTCCGCCACAATAGCCTTGATATTTGGAGTCAATTTATAGAGCTTATCCACTGTCTCTTCCAACTGCTGGGTATCCTTGGAGTTGAGGCTGTAGCCGAGGGAATTGAGTCCTAGTCCCAGTACCTCACGCGCCCCATCAAAGAGCATGATAGAGTTCTTATACTCTGGCTTCCAGAGGTCATCCCAATGCTCAGGCGCCTCATCTACCATGGTTTCATTGTAGACAATTCCCAAGGTTCCCCAGAAGTAAGGAATGGAGAATTTATTGCCTGGGTCAAAGGACTGGTTGAGGAACTCTGGTCCGATATTTTCAAGACCTTCAAGTTTTGAATAGTCAAGCGGTACCAAGAGATCTTCGTCCTTCATCTTGTTAATCATGTATTCACTAGGAATGGCAATATCGTAGGTCGTTCCACCCTGCTTGATCTTGGTATACATGGCTTCGTTGGAGTCAAAAGTCTCATACTGGACTTGGATGCCTGTTTCTTCTGTGAATTGCTCCAAGAGTTCTGGATCGATATAGTCACCCCAGTTGTAGATAACCAGTTTTTGACTATCTCGGCTATTGATTTTACTATCTAAATGCGTCGCAATTCCCCACAAGACGAGGATAATGGCTACAATTCCTGCTAAAAATGAATAGAGTTTTTTCATGCTTGCTCCTCCTTCTCGCGTGAGATAAAGTAATATCCAACCACTAGGATAATACTAAAGAGAAAGACAAGGGCAGACAGGGCATTGATTTCTAGGGAAATCCCCTTGCGAGCACGAGAGTAAATCTCGACTGACAGAGTTGAAAAGCCATTTCCCGTTACAAAGAAGGTAACGGCAAAGTCATCTAGCGAATAGGTGAAGGCCATGAAATAACCTGCAATGATAGACGGAGTCAGGTAAGGAAGCATGATTTCCTTGAACATCTGAAATTGACTGGCACCAAGGTCATAGGCCGCATGAATCATGTCACCGTTCATTTCCTTGAGTCGAGGCAAGACCATCAAGACCACGATAGGAATGGAGAAGGCCACGTGACTAGATAGAACGGTCAAAAAGCCGAGTGAAAACTTAAGTTGGGTAAAGAGAATCAAGAAGCTAGCACCAATCATAACATCAGGCGCAACCATGAGGATATTATTGAGTGAAAGAAAGGCTTCTTGGTATTTCTTACGAGACTGGTAGATGTAAATAGCACCGAAAGTCCCGATAATAGTCGCAATCAAGGCTGACAGGAAGGCCAAGAAAAAGGTCTGAGTCACAATCAACATGAGACGACCATCCCCAAACATGGTTTTAAAATGGCTCAAGCTAAAGCCTGTAAAGCTATTCATGTCGTTGCCTGCATTAAAAGCATAACCAATCAAGTAAAAAATCGGCAGGTAGAGGACAAGAAAGACCAGTCCCAGATAAAGGTTGGCAAATTTTTTCATCGTTCTCTCCTTTCCTTGGTCACCCACATGGTGATGAACATGGTCAGGATGAGAATCACACCGATGGTAGAACCCATACCGTAGTTGTCATTGGTCAGGAAGTTCTGCTCAATGGCAGTCCCCAAGGTGATAACGCGGTTCCCACCAATCAAACGAGTCAGCATGAAGAGACTCAAGCTGGGGATAAAGACAGACTGAACCCCACTTCTCACTCCATTCATCGATAGAGGAAAGATGACATGACGGAAGGTCTCCCACTTGGTCGCACCGAGGTCGTAGCTGGCATTGATGAGATTGTTGTCCATATCATCCAAGACATTGAAAATCGGCAAAATCATAAATGGTAGCTCGATGTAGCTTGCGACAAAGATAAAGGAGAAATCGGTAAAGAGCAACTGCTGTGAACCGATTCCGATAAATTCCAAAAATTGGTTAATAGAGCCATTTTGACCAAAAATTCCGATAAAGGCATAGGCCTTGAGGAGCAAATTGATCCAGGTTGGCAGGATAATCAGCATAAGCCAGAGTTGACGGTGCTTGAGACGGGTCAAAAAGAGGGCTGTTGGATAGCTGATAAGCAAGGTCACAAAGGTCACAATTCCTGCATAAAGCACAGAGTTAAAGCTCATTTTGAGATAGGTCAAGTTTTGTGACGCAAAGTAAGATTTATAATTTTCTAAACTAAACTGGCCTTCGATATTGAAAAAGGATTGTCCGAAAATCAAGACCAAGGGTGCCAGGACAAAGAGGGCAATCCAAAGCATGTAGGGCACTACAAAGAGTTTAGAGCTTGTTTTCTTCATCTCTTTCCTCCTCGATTGCATTGATCAGACCTGCTTCTTGCTCTTCGATTTCTACGTACTCCTCAATACGAGCATCGAACTCTTCTTCTGTTTCATTGAGACGCATGATGTGGATATCTTCTGGTTCAAAGTCCAGACCGATTTCCTCACCCACGATGGCCTTACGAGTCGAGTGGATCATCCATTCATTTCCGAGTTCGTCATAGGCGATAATTTCATAGTGAACTCCACGGAAGAGTTGGGTATCCACCTTAACTTGGAGCTTGCCTTCTTCAGGAAGGGTAATCCGCAAGTCCTCTGGACGAATCACGACCTCAACAGGTTCATTTGGCTTCATCCCTCCATCGACCGCTTCGAAGCGTTTGCCGTTAAACTCAACTAAGTAGTCCTCAATCATGGTTCCTGGCAAGATATTTGACTCACCGATAAAGGTCGCAACAAAATGGTTAATCGGCTCATCGTAGATATCCACAGGAGTTCCAGACTGGACAATCTCGCCATCATTCATGACAAAAATCCAGTCACTCATAGCCAGGGCTTCCTCCTGATCGTGAGTGACAAAGACAAAGGTAATGCCCAAGCGTTGTTGCAGTTCACGCAGTTCGTACTGCATGTCTGTTCTTAATTTCAAGTCCAGCGCTGACAGAGGCTCGTCCAACAAAACCACACGGGGTTGGTTGATGATGGCACGGGCAATAGCCACACGCTGACGTTGTCCTCCAGAAAGTTTGCGGATAGAACGTTTTTCATAACCTTCTAACTGAACCATCTTGAGAACTTCCGCTACGCGTTGCTCAATTTCTTTCTTGTCAATCTTGCGCAATCGGAGCGGAAAGGCAACATTTTCAAACACATTCATATGTGGAAACAAGGCATAGGATTGGAAGACCGTATGGACGTCTCGCTTGTTGGTTGGGATGTCATTGATACGAACACCGTCCAGCAAAATATCTCCTGTCGTCGCATCCAGCAAACCTGCAATGATGTTTAGGATGGTTGATTTCCCTGAACCAGACGCGCCTAGAAGAGTATAGAACTTCCCTTCTTCCAACTCAAAGTTGATATCTTTGAGAACCTTGGTGTTGCTGTCTTCAAAAACTTTAGAGACGTTTTTGAATTCAATAATTGGTTTTTTCAATTCCTCTAAATTCCTTCTTCTTCTTAAATTAACAGATTGGGACCTTGTTAGAATGCTAGACACAAGCGTAGGAAATAAAATGACCTAAACCTCATTTAGCGATAAAATCCCAATCTTTGAATGCTATGTAAAAATAATGTTATTCGTGTTCACCCAAGATACGAACTTCTCGCTCTAAGGTAACACCTGAGTGTTCCTTGACTTTTTCGATAACAGATTGGATCAAGTCTTCATAGTCTTTGGCCGTTCCGTCAGCAACATTGATCATAAAACCGGCATGCTTTTCAGATACTTCCACACCACCGATTCGATAGCCTTTCAAGCCAGCCTCAGAAATCAACTGACCTGCAAAATGCCCAACTGGACGCTTAAAGACTGAACCACAAGATGGGTATTCTAATGGTTGTTTGAGTTCACGTAGGTGCGTCAAGCGGTCCATTTCTTGCTTGATAACCTGATGATTCCCTGGAGCCAAGGCAAATTTAGCTGACAAAACAACAGCCCCAGAATCCTGAATAGCTGAATGACGGTAACCAAAAGCCAAATCCTTGGCAGATAAGGTCTCGATTTCCCCTTCCTTGGTCAAAATTTGACAAGACTGCAAGATATGAGCAATCTCTCCTCCATAGGCACCCGCATTCATAAAGACAGCTCCTCCGATGCTTCCAGGAATCCCACAAGCAAACTCAAAACCAGTCAAACTATGACGGAGGGCAATACGTGTTGTTTCGATCAAGTTCGCTCCTGCTTCCGCTTCAATGGTATAGCCATCAACTGAAACGTTATTAAGCTTATCACACAAGATAACAAAACCACGGATTCCACCTTCACGAACGATGATATTGCTGGCATTTCCTAGCACCATCCAAGGAATATTCTCTTGATTGGCAAATTGGACGACACGGGCCATCTCATAGCGATTGCGTGGCAAAACTAAATAATCCGCTCGACCTCCTACCTTGGTATAGGTATAGGTCTTCAAGGGTTCCTTAAAACGAATATCGATTCCTTCTAGGATTTCAAGCATTTTTTCTTTTACTGACATGTCACTCTTCCTTTTTCAAAATTCATTCCATTATACCATTTTTAGAGACATTTGACGACCATAAAAAGAGCTTGTTTTATCTTTACATAAAAAAAGAGGTCACCCCTCTTTTTATGATTTTTTCCAAAATGTAGATTTTGTCAGCCAGATAAAGACTAAAAGTTCTACGAGAAGAATAAACTCAACTAGAAGCGGATTTGCAATCCATCCTACCTGAGATAATGCTGGAGCCAAGTCAAACAAGGCATGCAAACCATAGGCAGCAAGGAGGTAGATCCATTTCTTTTGACGGATACTTTGATAAACCCAGATGGAAAGACCGATTTGGAGAACCAAGGCAAGAACACGCTCAACTCCTAGTAAATAAACCTGCCATACAGAAAGAGACTGAACCGTTTCGAGTGTAGACTTTGGAAGAAGATTGGCTACATCAGTATTTGAAGACTGGATGAGTGAAAAGAGAATCAAAAGACTGATCAAGCTTCCCATTCCGAGATAGAGCATCTCCAAGCCCCCATGTCCCAAACCATAGGCCAAAGCATCTCGATCTTCTAGCTTTCTCTTTTTCTCCAACCATTTAAAAAAGATAAGACGAGCCGTTTCCTCAAAGAGGGCTGCCATAGCGATCCCATAAAGGACGTATAAGAAAGGCTGCTCCTGCATAAGCGGAATGGTTCCATCTTTTTGCGGATGGAGTATCAGAAGGTGAACCATCTTCTCTAACACTTGAGAAGAAACAAAAAATGCGATTGCCCCCAAGCCCATCACTGCAAGAGAGATTTTAAACCGTTTTTTGGCATACCAAGTTCCACTTACTAGAATGAGAACCAAAGCAATCATGGTGAGGATAATATGTACTGTCATCTTTTTCTCCTATTCCGACTTATCAATATCTTTCTTCATCTCGTCAACGTTAAATTTGGCAAATAAATACTGGCGATCTTGGACTGGAAAGCGTTGGTCCAACTGGTCGACTGCCCCAACCTCAATCATTCCTTCTTTGATAACAAAGTCCATCACATGCCCACCAAAGGTCAAATCATCTGAGATAAAATGCAAATGGTAGCCTGCAACACTCACTCCGTGGAAAATCTCCGGTGTCCAAAATCCAACAATAGTTCCGGATACATTTTCACGGCTATATTCAGGTTGGTGTGTCGCCACATCAGCAAACTTGGTATCAGGTGTGGATTTGGGAATCATCCGTACGTGCATTTGTGAAAATTCGCCATGAATCTTGATGGAACGAAAAAGATTTTCCCCATCATAGTAGGACTCAATCCGCTTTTCTAATTCCTTATCAGTCATCTCAAAGCGCTGACGAAAAATCACTTCTGCCTGATGAGGGACCACTGCTGCATAGGGAATAAGGGCATCCGCTGCCACTTCAACGATTTCAGGCGTTTGACCAGATCCCTTGGCTTGATAAGCTTTGCCATCAAGGACAATCAACTCCCCATCAATCGAATCCAAAGTTCCCAAGCCGAGGTCACCATGTTCCAGCAATTCTCCCACTGTCATGGTTCCACCATAGAGACCTGCCATTAAGGCACCTAGAGTATTGTATTGAAATAATTTAACCGGTTCCTGCACTTTTCTATCCATTCTCTTTCTTATCTTCTGTTCAATGAATCATCATACTTTCTAAGTATACCACATTTGCTCCTAGTTGTGAAAGGGAGAAATGCTTTTCCCATTGCCAAGTAGGCAAAAAAAAGGTACAATGTAACAAAATCAACGGAGGTCTGGAATGAAGAAAGAAAGTAAATACCAAGCAGTCATTTCCTTTCTCAAAAAAGGTATCGAATCAGGAAAATTTCCAACAGGTAGCCGACTTCCCTCCATCCGTCAACTGAGCCAAGACTTCAGCTGTAGCAAGGACACTATCCAACGAGCCCTACTGGAATTACGCCATGAACAATACCTCTATGCTAAACCCCAAAGTGGCTACTATGTTCTAGAACAAGGACAGCACCAAGACTTGGAAATCGAAGTCACTGACGAGCATGCCAGTGCCTATGACGACTTCCGACTCTGTGTCAACGAAACTCTGATAGGCCGAGAAAACTACCTCTTCAACTACTATGACAACCAAGAAGGCCTTGAGGAACTTAGACAATCTGTCCATCAACTCCTCTTTGATCAAGCCCTCTACTGTAAACCCGACCAACTGGTTCTAACATCTGGCACCCAGCAAGCTCTCTTTATCCTTTCTCAGATTAACTTTCCGAGCGAGGGAGCTGAGATTTTGGTCGAACAACCGACTTACCACCGGATGAACCGCCTATTGGTCGCTCAGGGATTAGCCTACCAGACCATAGAACGCCGAATTGATGGCATTAACCTTGAAGAACTGGAAGAACAGTTCAAATCTGGAAAAATCAAGTTTTTCTATACCATTCCTCGCTTCCACTATCCTCTTGGACATTCCTATTCTGATCAGGAAAAAAGGGCCATTCTGGATCTAGCAAACCAGTATGGTGTTTACATCGTAGAGGATGACTATTTAGGGGATCTAGATCCTAGAAAGGGCCAAACCTTCCACTATCTGGATACTGAGGATCGGTTCATTTATATCAAGTCCTTCTCAACCAGCCTCTTTCCAGCCCTTCGTATTACCGCTCTCATTCTCCCAAATGCCCTAAAAGAGGCCTTTGTTTCCTACAAAAATATCCTGGACTATGACAGCAATCTCATCATGCAAAAGGCTCTGTCTCTTTACATCGATAGCCAGTTATTTGAAAAAAATCGACTGGCCAGACTGACCCTTCAAGAGAACTATCAGGCTCAGATTAAGGAAGTACTTGAAAAAAACACCTGTCCCTTGCCCCACTATCCTCTACACGATGGTCTCTTGCTTGATTTGAGACACTATCCTAAAATTGCCAGTTTGAAACACAGCTCACTCAAACTAGACTTTTTTGAGAAGGCTTATTTGAACGCCTGTCCTTATCAGTTCGCTAAAGTCACTCTTGAAAATCTAGAAGATCTATTACAATACATAAAAGCAGAGTTGGATTAAAGTCCAACTCTGCTTTTTCTTATTGTTCAACTTCTGTAAGTTTCGCTGCTTTTTCTAGATAGGTTTGATAAGTTCCTTCATCTTTTAGTTTTTGGATAACCTTATCTACTACTGCTTTCAAATCTGATTGATTCTTCTTGATGGCAACGGCATTGGCTTCGCCATCTTTCATCGTCAAGTTAACAGATGCAACAACAAGGTCTGAGTTTTTGCCTGCGTAGCTAAGAGCCACTGGTTCATCCATATGAACAGCATCCACTTTTCCAGCCTGCAATTCATTGACTGCTTCACCCATATTGGTCAAGGATGTCAACTGGGCATTTGGCAATTGTTCCTTGACCATGGTTTCTGGCACAGTTCCTTTTTGAGCTGCGATATTGGCACTTGCAAGGCTTGAAAGATCCTTGTATTTGTCTAAATCGGCTTTTCTAACCAAGAAACTCATCTTATTTTCATAGTAAGGAATTGAAAAGTCAAAGACTTCCTTTCTCTCATCTGTAGCACTAATTCCTGCTATGGCTAAGTCAGCCTTTCCAGTTTGAAGGCTGGTCAAGACATTGTCAAAACTCATACTTGAGATTTCAAGTTTAACCCCAAGCTCGTCCGCAATCGCTTGAGCCATATCAATATCTGCTCCAACTACCTGGTTTTTACCATCTACCAAGGCTTGGAATTCAAAGGGTGCATAGTCTGGGCTGGTCGCAACAACTAGCTTCCCTTTTTGTTTAATAGCGTCCACAGCAGATTGGGAACTATCC
>URCN01000034.1:0-15244 GCA_900546335.1 uncultured Streptococcus sp. | reverse complement strand
ACGCTTTGCGATTTTGGATAAGAAATTCAGCAAATATCAATCCCAAGCTGACATTCCTGTAAGATTTTGATATACTAAAACAGATAAACTTAGAGGAGAAATTGAATGAACGTATACGGGAAAATAGATGAGAAGCAAGAAGAATCTCATTACCAAGACTGGTCAGTGCCAGAGAAACGAGAAGGAGCTCCCATTCCCTTTTTTAGTATCATGCTTTGGAGTTTAGTGGCCACAGCCATTTCGGTTGTCCTGCCTTTTATTTTTGGCTTAGTCAGTCCGCAACAAAGTCAGGATCTTTATACCGGTTGGGCCTTGCATCAAAATGGTCAAATGTATACAGATTACTTTGGGACGGAGGGATTGCTCTATTATGTGCTAAACTATCTTTCACAAGGCAGTATTCTGATTGCTTTGGTTGAGTGGTTGGCCTTGTTTGGAGCAGGTGTTTTTCTTTTTAAGGCTGCGGATACTCTTGTCGGCCAAGAAAATGAAGCGAAGCGAGTTGTCTTTATTCTATACTTGCTTGTAGCGGGCCTCGCTTTTGGTGGCGGCTATGCTCTCTTGCTAGCCTTGCCTTTCCTATTTTATTCATTGAGTATCGTTACAAATTATTTAGCTTTTCCAAAGGACGACAAAGGATTTGTACGAGTGGGTATGAGCCTTGCACTTGCTTTCTTCCTTGCGCCAATCCCAACAGCCTTGTTTGCGGTTGTACTGGCCTTGGGCGTCGTCGGCTTTAATTTAGGTAAAGGTCACTTTGTTCATGGCCTATATCAGTTCTTTGCATCAGCCCTAGGATTTTCACTCTTATTCTATCCTTTAGGCTACTATACAGTGTGGACAGGTAGTTTTGGGGATGCCATTAGCCAGACCTTGTATCCGGTAAATGCTCTTAGCCTCTTTTCAAACTCGCATTTACTTGAAAATGCAGCCTTCTATGGTTTACTTACTCTCGGGTTAGGTTCCCTTGGTTTGCTCTTTGTCGGCTTGTTCGAGTCAAAACCAGCCAAGCAATATGCCTTATCGATTGCTGCTAGCTTGGGATTGTTGGTTTCTTTGGGAATCTTGATTCTCTCAAATGAACCTGTCAACGGTACTCGTCTCGCTATTCTCCTTCCTTTCTTGGTCTTGCTCCTTCTGACAGGAATCAAGGAAGATGTTTCGGAGGGGGGAAGCCGTCGTAGAAAACGTGAGAAAAAAGCCTCTTTTATTAAAGGGGATTTCTATCTACCACTGATTGCCCTTGCCTACCTTATTGCACTTCCTATCCTGAGTCGCTACCTTTCACATCCAGCGACTTATCAGGAGAGAGAACGTCTTGCTAGTGTGGTCAAACAGCAAACAAGTTCTGAGGATCGAGTCTATGCTTGGGATGATCGTCCAGATTTCTATCGTGCAAGTGAGCGCTTGGTGCCGACTTCTCTAGTGACACCAACACTCTATACTGCAAGCGACGAAAATAAAACCAAACTTATAAATGATCTAAAAGAAAATCAACCAAAGATGATTATGGTCAATCAAAAAGTTGCCTTGTGGTCGGATGTAAAGAGCTGGCTCAGCGAAAAATATGAGCTTGTTCAGACAGATACTAGTGAATTCAAGCTTTATAAATCTAAATAAAAAAATCAATATCTTGTGGAATTTTAAAAATTTTAGGATTTTTGACACAAGATATTGATTTTTATTTTTAGAGTGGTATAATACTGAATATAAACTATTCAACAATATTTTAGAAAAGAGCATGGATATGATTGTATTAGAAGAAAAGCTTGCAACCGTTCCCACCTTGTTCGTTGAAAAACGAGATGGTAGACGTGTAGTGTTTGATGTAGACAAGATTGACAAGGCTCTCCACAAGGCGGCAGAAAAAGTTATGGACCTTACGCCTCTAGTAGAAAAACGCCTAAACGGTCTGGTTGAAAGAATCGTCACTGAAATTCACAGTCGCTTCCCTCAAGGTGTCAAGATTTACGAAATTCAGAATGTCGTAGAACATGAACTCCTTGAAGCCAAAGAATATGCCTTGGCTGAGGAGTATATCACTTATCGGACACAAAGGGATTTTGAGCGTTCAAAAGCGACAGATATCAACTTTAGTATCCATAAGCTCCTCAATAAAGACCAAGCAGTTGTCAATGAAAATGCCAATAAAGACAGTGATGTCTTTAATACCCAGCGTGATTTGACAGCAGGGATTGTTGGGAAATCAATCGGATTGCAAATGCTTCCTAAGCACGTAGCCAATGCTCACCAAAAAGGGGATATCCACTATCATGACTTGGACTACAGTCCCTACACACCGATGACGAACTGCTGTTTGATTGATTTTAAAGGCATGTTGGAAAATGGTTTTAAGATTGGAAATGCAGAGGTAGAGAGTCCCAAATCTATCCAGACTGCGACAGCTCAAATTTCACAAATCATCGCCAACGTCGCTTCTAGCCAGTACGGGGGCTGTTCAGCTGACCGTATCGATGAAGTCTTGGCTCCTTATGCAGAGAAGAATTATCAAAAACACCTCAAGGATGCGGAAGAGTGGGTCCTACCTGATAAACGGGAAGATTACGCTTGGAAGAAAACGCAAAAGGACATCTACGATGCCATGCAATCTCTCGAGTATGAAATCAACACTCTCTTCACTTCAAATGGCCAAACACCTTTTACTTCGCTCGGTTTTGGTCTGGGAACCAATCGTTTTGAGCGGGAAATTCAAAAAGCTATCTTAAACATCCGAATCAAGGGACTTGGTTCAGAACACCGTACAGCTATCTTCCCTAAACTCATCTTTACGCTGAAAAGAGGTCTTAACTTAGAAGAGGGTTCACCTAACTACGACATCAAACAGTTGGCTCTTGAGTGTGCAACCAAGCGGATGTACCCAGATGTATTGTCCTATGATAAGATTATCGAGCTGACAGGCTCCTTCAAGGTTCCTATGGGCTGCCGTTCTTTCCTCCAAGGATGGAAGGATGAGAATGGTGTCGAGGTCAATTCAGGTCGTATGAATCTAGGTGTTGTGACAGTCAATCTGCCTCGTATCGCCCTCGAGTCTGAAGGGGATCTGAATAAGTTCTGGGAAATCTTCAATGAGCGTATGAACATCGCAGAAGATGCTTTGGTTTACCGTGTTGAACGGACCAAGGAAGCAACACCAGCAAATGCCCCTATCCTCTATCAGTACGGAGCCTTCGGTCGCCGTCTCGGAAAAGAAGAAAGTGTTGACCAACTCTTTAAGAATCGCCGTGCGACCATTTCTCTAGGCTACATCGGTTTGTACGAAGTGGCTACAGTCTTCTTTGGAAACAGTTGGGAAAGTAATCCTGAAGCCAAGGAATTCACACTGGATATCATTCGCGATATGAAACGTCGTGTGGAAGAGTGGTCTGACCAATATGGTTACCATTTCTCTATCTACTCCACACCGTCTGAAAGTCTGACAGACCGCTTCTGTCGCTTGGATACAGAGAAGTTCGGCTCTATTCCGGATATCACCGATAAGGAATACTACACCAACTCGTTCCACTATGATGTCCGCAAAAATCCAACACCGTTTGAAAAATTAGACTTTGAGAAAGTTTATCCAGAAGCAGGTGCGTCAGGTGGTTTCATCCATTATTGTGAGTATCCAGTTCTTCAACAAAATCCTAAAGCTTTGGAAGCTGTCTGGGATTATGCCTATGACCGTGTCGGCTATCTAGGAACCAATACTCCGATTGATCGTTGCTACAAGTGTGACTTTGAAGGGGATTTTGAACCGACTGAGCGAGGATTTGCTTGTCCAAACTGTGGCAATAGCGACCCTAAAACAGTAGATGTGGTCAAACGTACGTGTGGTTATCTGGGAAATCCTCAAGCGCGTCCAATGGTTAATGGACGCCACAAGGAAATCGCTGCGCGTGTCAAACACATGAATGGCTCAACCATTAAAACAGCAGGCCATGAAGTAACAAATTAGAAGGAAATGGAATGGGGAAATACCAATTAGACGATAAGGGACGCGCACAACTGACCCGTTATCACGAGAAACACTCGAAAGGTGGAACAGGTAAAAAAGAACGCTTGCTCAACCTCAGAGAACAATTTTTAAACAAGAACAAGAAAAAATAAAAGTGAGAGTCCGCTCTCGCTTTTCTCTTAATTGGAGGTAAAAATGATACTACGCAGACCAACATTGGCAGATAAAGAAACAGTTTTAGAGATGATGGCAGAGTTTGAACAGACTCAATCAGCCCACGATGGTGGGTTTTGGAACGCCAACACTTTTGTTTATGAAGAGTGGCTAGAAGAAAATCTTCAAGCGGAAGCGGGACTCAATATTCCTGAAAACTGGGTTCCTGCTATCCAGCTGGTTAGTTTTGACGTAGCAGGCCAGGCTCTTGGCTTTCTCAACCTTCGTCTCCGATTAAATGACTACTTACTAGAAAATGGGGGCCATATTGGCTACTCCATTCGTCCATCTGAAAGAGGTAAGGGTTATGCCAAAAAATCCCTCCGACAAGGTCTACAAGTTGCTAAGGGAAAGAATATTAAACGAGCTTTAGTGACTTGTAGCACAGAAAATCCAGCAAGCCGAGCTGTTATCTTAGCTAATGGTGGGGAGTTGGAGGATGTTCGAAACGGAACGGAGCGCTATTGGATTGATGTCGATTAAGGAGGAAGCATGGAGCTAAGACGACCAACTTTGGAAGATAAAGAAGCGATATTAGAGATGATTGCGGAGTTCGATGCAGCAAAATCCTATATGCACGGTGGCATGGGCTCCGCTTGGAAGCGAGCAAAGGATTATGAGGATTGTTTAAAGATTGTAGAGCAGCAAGAGGATGCTGCCAACCTGCTAGTAGGCTGGGTTCCTGCAATCAAATTTTTATCCTTTGATGAGACTGGCTTACCTTTGGGATTTTTAGCCCTGCGCTTGTCCTTGAATGACAAATTATTTGTGGAAGGCGGTCATATTGGCTATTCTATCCGTCCCAGTCAACGAGGCAAAGGATATGGGAAGGAGCAGTTGAGATTAGGACTAGCAGAGGCTCGAAAGCAAGGATTGGAACGAGTGCTGATTACCTGCGATGAAGACAACGAAGCCAGCCGCCGCACGATTCTCTCCGCTGGCGGTGTTTACGAAAATACAATCGATAGAAGTCAGCGCTACTGGATAGATTTGGAGTAAAAGGATGACATGGAATACACCAAAACCAGGTGAATGGAAAAGTGAGGAACTTAGTAAAGGGCGGATCATTGATTATAAGGCCTTTAACTTTGTCGATGGAGAAGGTGTGCGCAACTCTCTCTATGTATCAGGTTGCATGTTTCACTGCGAGGGGTGCTATAATGTTGCGACTTGGTCTTTCAATGCAGGGATTCCTTATACGGCAGAATTAGAAGAACAAATCATGGAAGACCTTGCCCAACCCTATGTTCAAGGATTGACCCTACTGGGAGGAGAACCTTTTCTTAATACAGGGATCCTCTTGCCGCTCGTTAAGCGCATTCGAAAGGAATTGCCAGACAAAGACATCTGGTCCTGGACGGGCTACACTTGGGAAGAAATGATGCTGGAGACTCCAGATAAACTGGAACTCTTATCATTGATTGACATCCTTGTCGATGGACGGTATGATAAAAGCAAGCGCAATCTCATGCTCCAGTTTCGAGGGTCTTCTAATCAACGAATTATCGATGTGCAAAAATCCCTCAAAAGTGGGCAAGTGGTGATTTGGGACAAGCTTAATGACGGAAAAGAAAGCTATGAACAGGTGAAGAGAGAATGAAGAAAAAAGACCTGATAGAACAACTGGTTTCAGAGATCGAAACGGGAAGAATTAGGACGCTAGGAATCTACGGTCATGGGGCTTCAGGTAAATCAACCTTTGCACAGGAATTACATCAAGCCCTAGATTCTACTACAGTAAATTTACTAGAAACAGATCCCTATATCACCTCAGAACGTCACCTGGTAGTACCAAAGCAAGCGCCAGATCAAAAGGTGACAGCTTGTCTGCCTGTAGCACATGAACTGGCAAGTTTGCAGAGAGATATTCTCGCCTTGCAGGCAGGTATGGATGTCTTAACAATCGATGAACCTTGGAAGGCTAGCGAGATCTTATCTGGAGCCAAACCAATACTGATAGTCGAAGGGATGTCTGTAGGCTTTCTACCCAAGGAACTCTTTGATAAAACCGTGTGTTTCTACACGGACGAAGAAACGGAATTAAAGAGGCGCCTAGCTCGAGATACGACTATGAGAAATCGCGATGCATCTTTTGTATTGTCTAGCCATCAGATGAGAAGGGAGCAGTATCAGCAATACTATAAAGAAACCGAGTCAAAAGCAGATATCTTAGTGGATCAATCAGAAGATAAATTCAAGGTCAAAATGACTCGTATTATATAGAAGAAAAGATTAAATTTTAAGACTGTAAATTAGTAGTTATAGAAAGATAAAATAGGAAAACAGTTTCATCTCAAAAAAACGAAAAAAACCTAACAAATCCCTTGCAATCGCATGGGCTTTGTGTTATTCTATTATGGTGCTGTAAATTACAGCCTTAGCTTTGATGCAAGAGGTTGCGACACGCTCGGTTGCATTGCCACGCAACGCGCGTCGGTTTTCTTGTGGAGCTAGCCTATTATCTTAAATAGACGAAAAGGAGAAAAAGATGGCAAACAAAAAAATCCGTATCCGTTTGAAAGCTTACGAACACCGTACGCTTGACACAGCGGCTGCAAAAATCGTAGAATCAGCTACTCGTACAGGTGCACAAGTTGCGGGTCCAATCCCACTTCCAACTGAGCGTAGCCTCTACACAATTATTCGTGCGACTCACAAATACAAAGACTCTCGCGAACAATTTGAAATGCGTACACACAAACGTTTGATCGATATCGTTAACCCAACTCAAAAAACAGTTGATGCTTTGATGAAATTGGATCTTCCAAGTGGTGTAAACGTAGAAATCAAGCTTTAATCCAAAGTTTGAAACCTTGAGCATGAAAAACGCTCGTTAAAAACTTTTTGAATAAAAAATATAGAAAAGGAACTATTTTCTCATGACAAAAGGAATCTTAGGGAAAAAAGTGGGAATGACTCAAATCTTCACTGAAGCTGGCGAATTGATCCCTGTAACAGTTATTGAAGCAACTCCAAACGTTGTTCTTCAAGTTAAAACTGTTGAAACAGACGGATACAACGCTATCCAAGTTGGTTTCGATGACAAACGCGAAGTATTGAGCAACAAACCTGCTAAAGGACATGTAGCGAAAGCTAACACGGCTCCTAAGCGCTTCATTCGTGAATTCAAAAACGTTGAAGGCTTGGAAGTTGGTGCTGAAATCACAGTTGAAACATTCGCAGCTGGAGACGTTGTTGACGTAACTGGTACTTCTAAAGGTAAAGGTTTCCAAGGTGTTATCAAACGCCACGGACAATCACGTGGACCAATGGCTCACGGTTCTCGTTACCACCGTCGTCCAGGTTCTATGGGACCTGTTGCACCTAACCGCGTATTCAAAGGTAAAAACCTTGCAGGACGTATGGGTGGCGACCGCGTAACAATTCAAAACCTTGAAGTTGTACAAGTTGTTCCAGAAAAGAACGTTATCCTTATCAAAGGTAACGTACCAGGTGCTAAGAAATCTCTTATCACTATCAAATCAGCAGTTAAAGCTGGTAAATAATAAAGAAAGGGGAAATCAGTCACAATGGCAAACGTAACATTATTTGACCAAACTGGTAAAGAAGCTGGCCAAGTTGTTCTTAACGATGCAGTATTTGGTATCGAACCAAATGAATCAGTTGTGTTTGATGTGATCATCAGCCAACGCGCAAGCCTTCGTCAAGGAACACACGCTGTTAAAAACCGCTCTGCAGTATCAGGTGGTGGACGCAAACCATGGCGTCAAAAAGGAACTGGACGTGCTCGTCAAGGTTCTATCCGCTCACCACAATGGCGTGGTGGTGGTGTTGTCTTCGGACCAACTCCACGTTCATACGGCTACAAACTTCCACAAAAAGTTCGTCGCCTAGCTCTTAAATCAGTTTACTCTGAAAAAGTTGCTGAAAACAAATTCGTAGCTGTAGACGCTCTTTCATTTACAGCTCCAAAAACTGCTGAATTTGCAAAAGTTCTTGCAGCATTGAGCATCGATTCTAAAGTTCTTGTTATCCTTGAAGAAGGAAATGAATTCGCAGCTCTTTCAGCTCGTAACCTTCCAAACGTGAAAGTTGCAACTGCTACAACTGCAAGTGTTCTTGACATCGCAAATAGCGACAAACTTCTTGTCACACAAGCAGCTATCTCTAAAATCGAGGAGGTTCTTGCATAATGAATTTGTATGATGTTATCAAAAAACCTGTCATCACTGAAAGCTCAATGGCTCAACTTGAAGCAGGAAAATATGTATTTGAAGTTGACACTCGTGCACACAAACTTTTGATCAAGCAAGCTGTTGAAGCTGCTTTCGAAGGTGTTAAAGTTGCCAACGTTAACACAATCAACGTAAAACCAAAAGCTAAACGTGTTGGACGTTACACTGGTTTTACTAACAAAACTAAAAAAGCTATCATCACACTAACAGCTGATTCAAAAGCAATCGAGTTGTTCGCTGCTGAAGCTGAATAATCTAAGGAGGAAATATCGTGGGAATTCGTGTTTATAAACCAACAACAAACGGTCGCCGTAATATGACTTCTTTGGATTTCGCTGAAATCACAACAAGCACTCCTGAAAAATCATTGCTTGTTGCTTTGAAGAGCAAGGCTGGTCGTAACAACAACGGTCGTATCACTGTTCGTCACCAAGGTGGTGGACACAAACGTTTCTACCGTTTGGTTGACTTCAAACGTAACAAAGACAACGTTGAAGCAGTTGTTAAAACTATCGAGTACGATCCAAACCGTTCTGCAAACATCGCTCTTGTACACTACACTGACGGTGTGAAAGCATACATCATCGCTCCAAAAGGTCTTGAAGTTGGTCAACGTATCGTTTCAGGTCCTGAAGCAGATATCAAAGTCGGAAACGCTCTTCCACTTGCTAACATCCCAGTTGGTACTTTGATCCACAACATCGAATTGAAACCAGGTCGTGGTGGAGAATTGGTACGTGCTGCTGGTGCTTCTGCTCAAGTATTGGGTCAAGAAGGTAAATACGTTCTTGTTCGTCTTCAATCTGGCGAAGTTCGTATGATTCTTGGAACTTGTCGTGCTACAGTTGGTGTTGTCGGAAACGAACAACATGGACTTGTAAACCTTGGTAAAGCAGGACGTAGCCGTTGGAAAGGTATCCGCCCAACAGTTCGTGGTTCTGTAATGAACCCTAACGATCACCCACACGGTGGTGGTGAAGGTAAAGCACCAGTTGGTCGTAAAGCGCCATCTACTCCATGGGGCAAACCTGCTCTTGGTCTTAAAACTCGTAACAAGAAAGCGAAATCTGACAAACTTATCGTTCGTCGTCGCAACGAGAAATAATAGTAAACTAGTCGCCTAAGCAACTAGGAAATCCGCCAGCTCGGTAGCGCTCCATGTGAGCGCAAGCCGCTGTGGTACAACATTTAAAGGAGAAAAAATAAAAATGGGACGCAGTCTTAAAAAAGGACCTTTCGTCGATGAGCATTTGATGAAAAAAGTTGAAGCTCAAGCTAACGACGAAAAGAAAAAAGTTATCAAAACTTGGTCACGTCGTTCAACGATCTTCCCAAGTTTCATTGGTTACACTATTGCAGTTTATGACGGACGTAAACACGTACCTGTTTACATCCAAGAAGACATGGTAGGTCACAAACTTGGTGAATTTGCACCAACTCGTACTTACAAAGGTCACGCTGCAGACGACAAGAAAACACGTAGAAAATAAGGAGAACATAAATGGCAGAAATTACTTCAGCTAAAGCAATGGCTCGTACAGTACGTGTTTCACCTCGTAAATCACGTCTTGTTCTTGACAACATCCGTGGTAAAAGCGTAGCCGATGCTATTGCAATCTTGACATTCACACCAAACAAAGCTGCTGAAATCATCTTGAAAGTTTTGAATTCAGCTGTAGCTAACGCTGAAAACAACTTTGGTTTGGACAAAGCTAACTTGGTAGTATCTGAAGCATTCGCAAACGAAGGACCAACTATGAAACGTTTCCGTCCACGTGCGAAAGGTTCAGCTTCACCAATCAACAAACGTACAGCTCACATCACTGTAGCTGTTGCAGAAAAATAAGGAGGTAACATCGTGGGTCAAAAAGTACATCCAATTGGTATGCGTGTCGGCATCATCCGTGATTGGGATGCCAAATGGTATGCTGAAAAAGAATACGCGGATTACCTTCATGAAGATCTTGCAATCCGTAAATTCGTTCAAAAAGAACTTGCTGACGCAGCAGTTTCAACTATCGAAATCGAACGCGCAGTAAACAAAGTTAACGTTTCACTTCACACTGCTAAACCAGGTATGGTTATCGGTAAAGGTGGTGCTAACGTTGATGCACTCCGTGCAAAACTTAACAAATTGACTGGAAAACAAGTACACATCAACATCATCGAAATCAAACAACCTGATTTGGATGCTCACCTTGTAGGTGAAGGAATTGCTCGTCAATTGGAGCAACGTGTTGCTTTCCGTCGTGCACAAAAACAAGCAATCCAACGTGCAATGCGTGCTGGAGCTAAAGGAATCAAAACCCAAGTATCAGGTCGTTTGAACGGTGCAGATATCGCCCGTGCTGAAGGATACTCTGAAGGAACTGTTCCACTTCACACACTTCGTGCAGATATCGATTACGCTTGGGAAGAAGCAGATACTACATACGGTAAACTTGGTGTTAAAGTATGGATCTACCGTGGTGAAGTTCTTCCAGCTCGTAAAAACACTAAAGGAGGTAAATAACCAATGTTAGTACCTAAACGTGTTAAACACCGTCGTGAATTCCGTGGAAAAATGCGCGGTGAAGCAAAAGGTGGAAAAGAAGTAGCATTCGGTGAATACGGTCTTCAAGCTACAACTAGCCACTGGATCACTAACCGCCAAATCGAAGCTGCTCGTATCGCCATGACTCGTTACATGAAACGTGGTGGTAAAGTTTGGATTAAAATCTTCCCACACAAATCATACACTGCTAAAGCTATCGGTGTGCGTATGGGATCTGGTAAAGGGGCGCCTGAAGGTTGGGTAGCACCAGTTAAACGTGGTAAAGTGATGTTTGAAGTTGCTGGTGTATCTGAAGAGATCGCTCGCGAAGCGCTTCGTCTTGCAAGCCACAAATTGCCAGTTAAATGTAAATTCGTAAAACGTGAAGCAGAATAAGGAGAAGGCATGAAACTTAATGAAGTAAAAGAATTTGTTAAAGAACTTCGTGGTCTTTCTCAAGAAGAACTCGCGAAGCGCGAAAACGAATTGAAAAAAGAATTGTTTGAACTTCGTTTCCAAGCTGCTACTGGTCAATTGGAACAAACAGCTCGCTTGAAAGAAGTTAAAAAACAAATCGCTCGTATCAAAACAGTTCAATCTGAAGCGAAATAATAGACTAGGGAAGGAGAAATTTCAATGGAACGCAATAATCGTAAAGTTCTTGTTGGACGTGTTGTATCTGACAAAATGGACAAGACAATCACAGTTGTAGTTGAAACAAAACGTAACCACCCAGTCTATGGTAAACGTATTAACTACTCTAAGAAATACAAAGCACATGATGAAAACAATGTTGCCAAAGAAGGCGATATCGTACGTATCATGGAAACTCGCCCGCTTTCAGCTACAAAACGTTTCCGTCTTGTAGAAGTTGTTGAAGAAGCGGTCATCATCTAATCAAACCTGAAAGGAGAAAACTGAAATGATTCAAACAGAAACTCGTTTGAAAGTCGCAGACAACAGCGGTGCTCGCGAAATCTTGACTATCAAAGTTCTTGGTGGTTCAGGACGTAAATTTGCAAACATCGGTGATGTTATCGTGGCATCTGTAAAACAAGCTACTCCTGGTGGTGCGGTTAAAAAAGGTGACGTTGTAAAAGCTGTTATCGTTCGTACTAAATCAGGTGCTCGTCGTGCTGATGGTTCATACATCAAATTTGACGAAAACGCAGCAGTTATCATCCGTGAAGACAAAACTCCTCGCGGAACACGTATCTTTGGCCCAGTTGCACGTGAATTGCGTGAAGGTGGCTTCATGAAGATCGTGTCACTTGCTCCAGAAGTACTTTAATTTTTAGAAACAAACTAGTCCCCTAGCTTCAAGCTAGGGTGCCCTTATGGGCGTAAGAAAAATCAAGGAGAAACCTAATGTTTGTAAAAAAAGGCGACAAAGTTCGCGTAATCGCTGGTAAAGATAAGGGAACAGAAGCTGTTGTCCTTACTGCCCTTCCAAAAGTAAACAAAGTTATCGTTGAAGGTGTTAACATCGTTAAGAAACACCAACGTCCAACTAACGAGCTTCCTCAAGGTGGTATCATCGAGAAAGAAGCAGCTATCCACGTATCCAACGTTCAAGTTTTGGACAAAAATGGTGTAGCTGGTCGTGTTGGTTACAAATTTGTAGACGGTAAAAAAGTTCGCTACAACAAAAAATCAGGCGAAGTGCTTGATTAATCACGAAGGAAAGGAGAAGTATAATGGCAAATCGTTTAAAAGAAAAATATCTTAATAAAGTAGTTCCTGCTTTGACAGAACAATTCAACTACTCATCAGTGATGGCTGTGCCTAAAGTAGATAAGATCGTTTTGAACATGGGTGTTGGTGAAGCAGTATCAAACGCTAAAAGCCTTGAAAAAGCTGCTGAAGAATTAGCACTTATCTCAGGTCAAAAACCACTTATCACTAAAGCTAAAAAATCAATCGCCGGCTTCCGTCTTCGTGAAGGTGTAGCGATCGGTGCAAAAGTTACCCTTCGCGGTGAACGTATGTACGAATTCTTGGACAAATTGGTTTCAGTTTCACTTCCACGTGTACGTGACTTCCACGGTGTTCCAACAAAATCATTTGATGGACGCGGAAACTACACACTTGGTGTGAAAGAACAATTGATCTTCCCAGAAATCAACTTTGATGACGTTGACAAAACTCGTGGTCTTGACATCGTTATCGTAACAACTGCTAACACTGACGAAGAGTCACGTGCATTGCTTACAGGCCTTGGAATGCCTTTTGCAAAATAATATAGGAGGTAAATCTAATGGCTAAAAAATCAATGATTGCTAAGAACAAACGTCCAGCGAAGTTCTCTACTCAAGCTTATACTCGTTGTGAAAAATGTGGTCGTCCACATTCAGTTTACCGCAAATTTAAACTTTGCCGTGTTTGCTTCCGTGAATTAGCTTACAAAGGACAAATTCCTGGTGTAACAAAAGCATCTTGGTAATTTAAGATATCAAGGGCGTCAAAACTCCAAGTGAAAATAGGAAACTTGACGAAGAAACTGAAGTTTCTAGGAAAGTTTATCTTTTTCACACAGAGTTTAGCCCGGGTTCAGTTGGGCTTTCCAATTTGAACACGAGCTACAGCTTTGGCAAAAAAGACCAATTTTCTTTGGAGCATCGCTCCTGCATCAAATTGCCTATTTTTGCTCTTGCTGTTACGCTCTTTGTATCATGTATTAACTAGCAAGTGCAACTTGCAAACTACTAGTAAGAGGAGAAAAACAAATGGTTATGACTGACCCAATCGCAGACTTCCTAACTCGTATTCGTAACGCTAACCAAGCGAAACACGAAGTACTTGAAGTACCTGCATCAAACATCAAAAAAGGGATTGCTGAAATCCTTAAACGCGAAGGTTTTGTTAAGAACGTAGAAATCATCGAAGATGACAAACAAGGCATCATCCGTGTATTCCTTAAATATGGACCAAACGGTGAAAAAGTTATCACTAACTTGAAACGTGTTTCTAAACCAGGACTTCGTGTCTACAAAAAACGTGAAGATCTTCCAAAAGTTCTTAACGGACTTGGAATTGCTATCCTTTCAACTTCTGAAGGTTTGCTTACTGATAAAGAAGCTCGCCAAAAGAACGTTGGTGGGGAAGTTATCGCTTACGTTTGGTAATATTTAGCTCCCAATTTCTTTGTGACTCTTCGTTATCGTCTCTTGTCTAACCCAAAGTTATGCCTGCTAGACGATGCCTAGATTCACTTTGAAATTGAAACCTAAATGTTCCTTTAAATCGAGAAATCGATTTAACCCCCGTGAAAACTGGCCGTTTAGGCCTGACAATTTAACAGGAGAAAATAAACATGTCACGTATTGGTAATAAAGTTATCGTGTTGCCTGCTGGTGTTGAAATCACTAACAATGACAACGTTGTAACTGTAAAAGGACCTAAAGGAGAACTTACTCGTGAGTTCTCAAAAGATATTGAAATTCGTGTGGAAGGTACTGAAGTAACTCTTCACCGTCCAAACGATTCAAAAGAAATGAAAACAATCCACGGAACTACTCGTGCCCTTTTGAACAACATGGTTGTTGGTGTATCAGAAGGATTCAAGAAAGAACTTGAAATGCGTGGGGTTGGTTACCGTGCACAACTTCAAGGATCTAAACTTGTTTTGGCTGTTGGTAAATCACATCCAGACGAAGTTGAAGCTCCAGAAGGAATTACTTTTGAACTTCCAAACCCAACAACAATCGTTGTTAGCGGAATTTCAAAAGAAGTAGTTGGTCAAACAGCTGCTTACGTACGTAGCCTTCGTTCACCAGAACCATATAAAGGTAAAGGTATCCGTTACGTTGGTGAATTCGTTCGCCGTAAAGAAGGTAAAACAGGTAAATAATGTTGAGTGGTTGATTTTCAACCACCGACCTATTTTCCAACTTAGTGCATAGCACACGATTTAAAACTAAAGAGGTGAAAACTGTGATTTCTAAACCAGATAAAAACAAACTCCGCCAAAAACGCCACCGTCGCGTTCGCGGAAAACTCTCTGGAACTGCTGATCGCCCACGTTTGAACGTATTCCGTTCTAATACAGGCATCTACGCTCAAGTGATTGATGACGTAGCGGGTGTAACGCTCGCAAGTGCTTCAACTCTTGACAAAGAAGTTTCAAAAGGAACTAAAACTGAACAAGCCGTTACTGTCGGTAAACTCGTTGCAGAACGTGCAAACGCTAAAGGTATTTCAGAAGTGGTGTTCGACCGCGGTGGATATCTATATCACGGACGTGTGAAAGCTTTGGCTGATGCAGCTCGTGAAAACGGATTGAAATTCTAATAGGAGGACACTAGAAAATGGCATTTAAAGACAATGCAGTTGAATTAGAAGAACGCG
>URCN01000033.1:0-15295 GCA_900546335.1 uncultured Streptococcus sp. | reverse complement strand
TAGAAACTGATAATTTCTAGCTATCACTTCTATTCATTCCAAAAATTTTCTCACTCTGATACTTCCCCACTCCAATACAAAAAGCATTGCAATCAAGGCTTTTCATTATCCCTTTCATTCAAAGGTTTCTAGGTTTTTACGAGCAGAGCAACACACTCCACGTGGTGCGTTTGAGGAAACAGATCCACTGGCTGGACTTTCTTCAATTCATATCCTAACTCTTGATAGAGTTTGATATCACGCGCCATGGTTGCGACATTGCAGGAAATATAGACGATGCGGTCAGCTCCAGTTTGGCTACTTGCTTTAATAAAGCTTTCGGTCAAGCCCTTGCGTGGAGGATCAACCAAGATAACGGTTGGTTGGATGCCTTCATTGAGCCAATTCTTCATGGCATTTTCAGCCGTGTCACAAACATAGTGGGCGTTGGTGATATTGTTTAATACAGCATTCTTCTGGCTATTCTTTACTGCTTCTGGAATCACTTCAACACCGTAGACTTCCTTGACATGCTTTGCAACAGACAATCCAATCGTTCCAATACCCGAATAAGCATCGATCACCACGTCATCTTCTTTTAACTCCGCAAAGTCAATGGCTGTTTGATAGAGTTTCTCCGCCATTTCAGTATTGACTTGGTAAAAGGCTGGGCCAGCGATTTGGAAGTCATTTCCCAACATCTGATCCGTAATATAGTCTTGACCATAAAGAGTCTTCCATTCCTTACCAAAAATCGCATTGGTATTCTGGTCATTGATATTCTGCATGACAGACACAATCTTTGGAAACTGCTTGATGAGTTGTTCAATCAATTGCTCAACACGAAAAACTTTAGGACGAGTTGTTACTAAAATCACCATGATTTCTCCTGAATAATGACCACGTCGCACTACAAGATTTCGAATCAAGCCAGACTGCTCCTTTTCGTCATAAGGTTTCAAATCATAGCGACGAAGCAAATCACGTAGGGCTACTACTACATCATCAATCACAGGATCCTGGATAAAGAAGTCTTCCAGAGGCATGAGATCATGCGAATTCTTACGGAAAAAGCCAGTTTCCAAGACACCATTCACTCGACGAACAGGCACCTGCGCCTTATTTCGATACTTGACTGGATTTTCCATACTGAGTGTTTCAGCGACTTCTACATCCCTAATGCCAGCAATTTTGTAGAGACTATCCTTGACTTGCTTGGTTTTAAACTTAAGCTGTTCTGGATAGGCAAGATGCCCCAAGTCAGCGATACCTGAACGCAGATAAGCTAGGTCAAGGTCTTGATTACGATGAGGTGACAGAGCGAGGTATTCTTCAACCTTCCCAAAGCCAATCTTTTTATTGACCTTAAGGACACGCATGAGGATTTTCTCAGTTGGTAGAGCATTTTCTACAAAGAAAACCAAACCTTCTACCTTGGCAACACCAGCACCTTCATGGGTCAAATCAACAATTTCAACTTCTACAATATCATTTTTCTTTAACATATTTTTCACTTTCTATCGGCCGACAAAAAAAGACGGCAACATTTCTGCTACCATCTATTATATCATGAAATGACCTAAGCACCAAAACTCTTGAAAAAGTTGACAATGGCTTGCCAAAGGGAGCTAAAGAAGTTGCCCCCGTCTTCTAGCGCTTTATTGGCATCAAAGTTGAGGTTGATATTTTTAAAACTATCTCCAGCTTGGGAAACGATGCTTTCCTTGAGGTCATTTAGAGTTTTAGTGAAATCAGCATTGTTCAAAATGTCACTCTTTGAGAGATTAAGTGCAAAATTGATGATGATATTGACCTGATTTCCTGTTATAACCTGATCGAGTTTGTAGTTTTTTAGCGTGTCTTCAACGATTTTGCGAACATCCTCTTCTGTCAAATTACCTTTGGCTTCTTTTGCCTTTGCGATTCCTGCCTTGATATCTGTCATAGCCGCATTGAGCTTATTGGCATCGTAACCTGACTTGTCCTTGTTTTCAGCATTGATATCGGACAAGGCTTTTAGCTCCTCTTGAGCCAGATCTTTATTGGCTTGCGGAACTTTAGCACCATTGGCCTCTAACGAGTAGTAAATTCCAGCTAGAGCGCTCTCACCTGTAACTGGAATAGGAGCTGCAACTGTGATTTTGGCATGCTCCACTCCCAAGGTAACTGCTGCGTTACGGTACATATCCTGCGTCACCTTGGTGATATTTTCAGGCGTTTCAATCTTGACCTCTAGAGGTGATTTATCACCTAGCTTTTGAATCTTGGCTGACGAATAGAGCTGTAAACTAGCATCATTAGCCACATTCATGATTTTCGAATAGATATCAGGTGTCATGGTTTTGATATCTTTGGTATCTTTCGATGCGTCATAGCCAAGTTTTCTAAGTGTTTGATTTTTCTGGTCTTCCGTTAGTGAAGAGCCAAGAACATATTCAGGTTGTACATAGGTTTCATCGATTACTTTTTGAACATCGGTTGCTGCGTGGACACTCGTCATAGCTGTTGCTGCCCACAAAACTGCAGCGCTTGTTAGAAAGAATTTCTTTCTCATAGGGTATTCCCTCCTTTACCTTTCTAGGGTAATAAAACAATCTTAAAGAAAACTTATAGTGAAAAACACCTGGTCAAACCAGATGTTTAGAAGAAATTAAAGAATTTCATGATATAGAGATTAAAGCGAACCTGTCTCGAGTAGTAATAATTTCCACCATTTTCATAGAGTTCGGCACCGTGAAAGATAGAAATAGGGTTAATATAGGTGTAGGTCTTCCCTGTAGTATTACCAAGGATTGGAGCGACCGTTTCTCGGGAGTAACGCTTGGCTAATGCCAGAGTATTTTCCTTGCCATTTTGAGCGATAAAGTCGATATAGGCAGGTCCAAAATTATAGGCTTGAACGGCGGTCCAGACATCTACTCCTTTGCTCTGTGCCAAATAGAGATTATCTGTTAGTGTTTGTATCCCTTGGCGAATACTAGAGGCATCGTCATTGATGGTATTGGTAGCGCCACTAGCAGACTCACTAGACTGCATGACATCCCGCTCTTTACCCTTCGTTTCGGTATAAATCATGGCGAGCACCAACTCTTCATTTGCAGGAGTATCTCTTTCGCTGAGTATTTCTCGCACCATGGGTTGGTAGGTCATGACTTGTTTAACATCCTGATGGATATGATAAGCTTTGTATCCTGCGAAAAGGAAGACTGCTAGCACAAGCACTCTTCTTATAAATTTAAACATTATTTACTTTGAATATCCTCGATATTTTTGATTAAGATAGAATAGGTTCCATTATCATTTTGGATAAACTCAACCGATTCCGCATCTTGATAGACGTTATTGGGAACGATGAGTTCAATTCCATTTGACAAGGAAAGTTTTTGGTTTTCAAATTTCTTGAGCTGACGACTGGCATCAATTTCATCAAACTGGACTGGTTCTGGTACAGCTTCCTTGACTTGGTCGATAAAGCTCAAGCGAGCTGTCAGATTGTTATCAAAAAGGTCGTTAGCCAATTTTTCAGGTGACAGTTCATTGCTTTCTTCCAGATTGTTGAAAATCGCTGATTTGACCTTAGATTGAAACTGGAAGTCATCTGTGTTAAAAGATTCAGCAATTCTCTGAGCCGTTTTTTCCAGTTCCTTGATGGATTTTTTTGGCGAAATCTTAGGGGCAACAGCTAGGAGATTTTCTGAAAAATAATTCAAGAAAGTCCCATTATACTTGATTCGTTTTTCGATGAGATGGTACTTGCGACTTTGAAGATTGACCACCAAGGCCTCATCAGCCCCCGTTCCAAATCCAGGAAGGTTATTCTGAGTTAGCTTGATTGGGTTATCAACTTCTCCACCAAGGTGGGTCAAGGTCTCACGTAGAGCAATTCGCAAGAAAGCGAAATGTTCAACACCTTCTTTAGAAAACTGAACAAAAACCAAGTCATTGGTCTTGAGATTTTCAGAAATGCTGAACTCCTCTTTCCAAAGATTAGCCAGTGTTACTGATGTCTCCAACAAATCATCCGTGATGTGATTGAAGAAGGGATTTTCTTCTTCGAAAATCCCAGTCTTGGCTTCATCTGAATACACACGTTCGATTTTTTTGCGCAGGTATTCTTCGATTTTTGGAGTGATATTGAGAAATTTATCCGCTAGAAACAGCTCGGTATCATCTGGGCTGAACTGATGGATAATAGCTTTCTTAATATAAATGTCCATAAAAGTTTTAGTCCTCGTATAATGGGAAGGCATCTGTCAATGCTTTGACTTCACTTCTCACTTCTTCTAAGACAGCTTCATTTTCTGCATTCTTAAGGGTTTTAATGATGAGTTCAGCAACTTTACGGCTTTCTTCTTCACCAAATCCGCGTGCAGTGATGGCTGCAGATCCGATACGAATCCCACTTGTCTTGAATGGTGACAAGGTTTCGTATGGGATTGAGTTTTTATTTAGGGTAATATTAACTTCATCTAAAAAGTTTTGAGCAACTTTTCCGTTTTCTACAACCTTAGTCACATCAACAAGGAAGAGGTGATTTTCAGTACCACCTGAGATGATACGGAAATCAGGATCTTGCAAGAAGACTTCAACCATAGCCTTGCTGTTTTTGATGACATTAGCAGCATATTCCTTGAAGGCTGGATCCAAAACTTCTTTGAATGAAACCGCCTTAGCAGCGACAACATGCTCCAAAGGACCACCTTGAATACCAGGGAAAATAGCTGAGTTGATTTTCTTAGCAAGTTCTTCGTCATTGGTCAAAATCAAGCCACCACGAGGTCCACGAAGAGTTTTGTGGGTCGTTGTTGTAGTGATATGAGCGTATGGCACTGGGCTTGGGTGAAGTCCGGCTGCCACCAAACCAGCGATATGGGCCATATCTACCATAAGCTTAGCCCCAACAGCATCTGCGATTTCACGGAATTTTGAGAAGTCGATAATTTGAGAATAGGCTGAAGCACCTGCTACGATTAGTTTTGGTTTTACTTCTTGGGCTTGTTTCAAGATAGCATCAAAGTCCAAAAGTTCTGTTTCAGGATCCACGCTATAAGAAACAAAGTTGTAGGTTTGACCAGAGAAGCTAACTGGAGCTCCGTGGGTCAAGTGTCCACCTGCTGCCAAATCCATCCCCATAACGGTATCACCTGGCTCAATCAAGGCCATGTAAGCAGCACAGTTGGCTTGACTTCCTGAGTGAGGTTGGACGTTGGCGAATTTAGCACCGAAAATTTCTTTCGCGCGTTCAATAGCTAGAGTTTCTACAACGTCTACTAAATCAGTTCCACCATAATAACGGCGTCCTGGGTAACCCTCGGCATATTTATTCGTCAAGATAGACCCTTGAGCTGCCATAACAGCCTTGGAAACCACGTTTTCCGAAGCAATCAACTCAATGTTGTTTTGTTGGCGTTCTTCTTCTTTGGCAATAGCATTCCAGAGATCAGCATCGTATGCTTTAAAATCATCTTTGTCAAAAATCATAGGTCTTCTCCTTTATAGTGTGACTGGTCCTTTAGTTTGTTTTTCCAAGAAAGAAAATAAACTAAAAGATGCGAATAAACCGTTTCTGCACTTTATCACAAGTATAACCAACTTTTTCATAAAATGCATGAGCACCCAGACGATGATCGGCAGAGTTTAAGCGGATAAACTCATAACCACGTCTTTTTGCTTCATCTTCCAACCCTTGCAGTAAGAATTTACCAATACCTTGCCCTTGTGCTTGAGGTGAAACCGCTAAGCCTAAGATATTAAATCCTGCCTTAGAATAAAGGGATTCGTAAACTTCAGCGTGGACATATCCAAGTAGGACATGGCTGGCTGTATCCTCATAGCCAAGAAGGAAATGATGGGAATCCTGAGATAATCTAGCTAGTTGACTAGCTGTGTCCTCTGGACTAAAAGAGTAGCCCAAAGCCTCTTGGTTAATCTCACATATAGCATTCACATCTGTTTCTTGCAAATCTCTTAGCATCTCATTCCTCCTCAAAAGAAATCTATGGCAACTGTACAAGAATGTCTTCTCGCTTAATTGCTCCTTGGCGTAAGATTTTCACCTTGTCTCCAGACAAATCCAAAATAGTCGAATCCTGTCCAGTTAGAAAAGCGTCGTCCTCCAGACCCAAAACCTCTTGGTCAAAATCCTCTAGAATTTGAGCAAAGGTCACTCCACTTGCCTGACCCGAGATATTGGCAGACGGCCCAATCAAGGGTCCTGTCTCTCGAATCAAATCCAGTGTAATAGGGTGACTCGGCATCCGAAATCCAACAGTTGCAAGACCAGAGTTGACCCAATAGGGAACTCGGTCATTGGCTTCGAGGATAATGGTCAAGGGACCCGGTAAAAAGGTCTCTACAAGCTTTTGTAGATAAGTTGGCTGATTCTTTGAAAAGTGCAAGATGTCCTCTAGAGAAGCGACATTAAGATTGAGTGCCTTATCTCTAGGACGACGTTTGAGTTGGTAAACATGGTCGACAGCTTTTTCGTCTAAGGCCTTAGCAAAGAGACCATAAACTGTCTCTGTAGGCAAAACAACAGCCCCGCCCTTTTCCAACTCTTGTCTAATCCTGTCCATCATCAACTACAACCATCCTATCTTGACCAAATTGGTCCTTGATTGTTCGTACTCGTTTTTCAGGAAGATGTTTCCTAAAAAGCGCAGGAACACTTTGACCTTGCTTGTATCCAATTTCAAGGTAAATCTTACCACCATCTGTGAGATAGTCTTTTGCATCTTCCGCAATTCTGCGGTAAATAGCTAGGCCATCCTCATCTGCAAAGAGAGCTAGATGAGGTTCTGAATGCAAAACATTCAAACCAACCTCTGACTCATCTTCACGAGAGATATAGGGTGGATTGGATACAATTATATCATATTTTTCAGAAATTTCTGCAAAACAATCAGATTTTTTAAAAAATATATTAAGATTTTGATTGCTAGCATTCTCTGATGCAAGCTCTAAGGCGGCTTGAGAAATATCTGCTGCTGTCACTGACCAATCTGGTCTGTTTTTAGCTAATGCGAGAGCTATGGCGCCACTTCCAGTCCCGATATCTAGGACCTTAAGATTTTCCTCAGGATTTTCGGCCAAGATAAGCTCCACCAACTCTTCTGTCTCTGGACGAGGAATCAAAACCCGCTCATCCACTTTTAACAGCATTCCAAAGAAATCTGCGTAACCAATGATGTACTGCGCCGGTTTGTGAGCCACTAACTGCTGGTAAATTTCTTCTACAAAATTTTCTTCCTCTTTTGTCACTTCCTGCTGAAGAGCAAAGACGAAATCTGTAAAAGAGAGTTTTTTCAGGCTACGATAGACAAAAGAGAGGCTTTCTGCTTCCTCTCCTTGTCTTATCAATTCTTCTTCAAAATCTGAAAATAATTGAGCTAATTTCATTATTTGTTTAATTCTTCTAATTTCTGTGTTTGATCGTAAAGGACCAAAGCGTCTACAACTTCATCCAATTTACCAGACAAGATGGTATCTAGTTTTTGAAGGGTCAAGCCAATACGGTGGTCTGTAACACGGTTTTGTGGGAAATTGTAAGTACGAATCCGTTCTGAACGGTCACCAGTACCGATAGTTGACTTACGCTCAGCGTCTTGCTCATCTTGGGCAATCTGAGCAAAATGGTCAGCAACACGGGCACGGATGATTTTCATGGCCTTCTCCCGGTTCTTCTGCTGGGTACGTTCTTCCTGCATCTCAACCTTGATATTAGTTGGCAAGTGAACGATACGAACAGCAGTCGCAACCTTATTGACGTTCTGACCACCAGCACCAGATGCGTGGTAGATATCAACACGAAGGTCTTTTGGATCAATATCGTACTCTACTTCTTCCACTTCTGGCATGACAAGAACTGTCGCTGTTGAAGTATGAACACGACCCTGACTTTCTGTCACTGGGACACGTTGTACACGGTGGGCACCTGATTCATACTTAAGCTTAGAGTAAACAGACTGACCAGAAACCATGGCAACCACTTCTTTGAAACCGCCGACACCATTCATAGAAGCCTCCATGACTTCAAAGCGCCAGCCTTGGGCTTCAGCGTATTTTTGGTACATGGTTAGGAGGTCACCAGCGAAAAGTGCTGCTTCGTCTCCACCAGCAGCACCACGGATTTCTAGGATGATGTTCTTGTCATCGTTTGGATCCTTTGGAAGGAGCAAGATTTTCAGTTTTTCTTCGTATTCTTCTTTTTCAGCCTTGGCATCTTTGAGTTCTTGCTTGGCCATTTCTTCCAAGTCAGCATCTCCACCTGATTCCTTAATCATCTCTTCAGCGTCAACGATGTTTTGAAGGACTTGTTTGTACTCACGATAGGCTGTCACCGTATCACGGGTTGAAGCCTCTTCTTTTGAAAGCTCCATGAAACGCTTGGTATCAGACACCACATCTGGGTCACTCAGCAACTCTCCTAGTTCTTCATAACGGTCTTCCACAGCTTGTAGTTGATCATAGATGTTCATTTTTTCTCCTTATTTCTCAATTGTTAAATCATAGATTGCTACTACTTCGTTCTCAAATGTTTCACCAGTTTCTTTAAATCCATAACTGAGGTAACAAGATCTTACATGTTCATTTTCTGGTTCATAAGACAACCAAAGTATATTGCCAAAACCTGCTGGCGCTGTCCGAACATAGTCCAGCACTTTATCCATAATTGATTTAAAATATCCTTGATTTTGAAAATTCTTATCAATCATAAAACGAAATAGTAAATAATTTCCACAACTAATTCCGATCTTTTTATCATAAGCTATCATCACAAAACCTATAATTGCATCCTTATCATAAACTGCCAATGGAGCTACAAAATCTCCATTTTTAGTGTAGACATATGCTTCAGTCAAACTAATTGCGTTGGTTGCAATGAATTGTTTTTGATATTCCTTGACATCCAAATTCAAAACATCAAAATAATTTTCCATTGTAACATCTCTTAGTTCAATAGTCATAGTTGTTCTCCTGGTTAGATGTTATCATTGGCGCAAAATAGTGTTTACGGCAAACCGAGATATAGGTTTCATTTCCACCGATCTGAATTTGTTCGCCATCATAGACTGGCACACCATCCTGCGTACGCAACACCATAGTCGCCTTTTTCTTACAATACTGACAGATAGTCTTGATTTCGTCAATCTTATCTGCTAAAAGCAAGAGGTATTTGGAACCTTCGAATAATTCATTGCGAAAGTCATTCTTCAAACCAAAAGCCATGACAGGTATATCCAACTCATCAACAACACGAGCTAGGTCGTAAACATGGTGACGCTTGAGAAATTGAGCCTCATCAACTAGCACACAGTAAGGTTTTTCAGGTAAGTCTCGAATATAGCCAAAGATATCCGTCGCTTCCTCAATCGCAATGGCTGGGCGTTTCATGCCGATTCGACTCGACACATAGCCAACACCGTCACGCGTATCCAGAGCCGAAGTCATAATCACAACTCCCTTTCCTTGCTCCTCGTAGTTATAGGCCACCTTGAGAATCTCAATCGTCTTACCAGAGTTCATGGTCCCATAACGATAATACAACTGTGCCATGCTTCTAATTCACGTCCATTTCTAAATTTTTGCTACATTCTAGTATATCATAATTTTCTGAAGCTTTAAACGGCAAAATGTGGTAAAATAGAAGAAATCAAAAACTAGTGGAGGAAGCTATTATGCCATTTGTACGCATCGATTTATTTGAAGGACGCACGCTCGAGCAAAAGAAAGCTCTTGCTAAGGAAGTAACGGAAGCTGTTGTCCGTAATACTGGAGCACCTCAATCAGCCGTTCATGTCATCATCAACGACATGCCAGAAGGAACTTACTTCCCACAAGGGGAAATGCGCACCAAATAAACTAGCTTAAGCAGAATTGCTTAGGCTTTTTCAATCTCCAAGTAGCATCCATTGAAGAAATAACCTAAATTTGTTACAATTTGAAGAGATGTTTGGATACATATCCTAAGAAAAGAAATACAAAAGGAATTAGTATGATTACACGTGAATTTGATACTATCGCTGCTATCTCTACTCCACTAGGTGAAGGGGCCATTGGTATTGTCCGCTTGAGCGGAACAGACAGTTTTGCCATTGCGCAAAAGATTTTTAAAGGAAAAGACTTGAGCAAGGTTTCTAGCCACACTCTTAACTATGGTCACATCGTTGATCCTCAAACTGGTAAGATCATGGACGAGGTTATGGTTGGGGCTATGAAGTCTCCAAAGACCTTCACTCGTGAAGATATTATCGAGATTAACACCCACGGTGGGATTGCGGTAACCAATGAAATTCTCCAACTAGCTATCCGTGAAGGAGCTCGGTTGGCAGAACCTGGTGAATTTACCAAGCGTGCCTTTCTAAACGGTCGTGTGGACTTGACACAGGCTGAGGCGGTGATGGACATCATCCGTGCCAAAACAGACAAAGCTATGAATATTGCAGTCAAACAATTGGACGGTTCTCTTTCTGACCTCATTAATAATACTCGTCAAGAAATCCTCAATACGCTTGCCCAAGTTGAGGTCAATATCGACTATCCTGAGTATGACGATGTTGAGGAAGCCACTACTGCTGTTGTCCGCGAGAAGACTATGGAGTTTGAGCAGTTGCTAACCAATCTCCTTCGAACAGCCCGTCGCGGTAAGATCCTTCGTGAGGGAATTTCAACTGCCATCATCGGACGCCCCAACGTTGGAAAATCCAGCCTCCTCAACAATCTCCTGCGTGAAGACAAGGCTATCGTAACCGACATCGCCGGTACCACCCGTGATGTCATCGAAGAATACGTCAACATCAACGGCGTTCCTCTTAAATTGATTGATACAGCTGGTATCCGGGAAACAGATGACATCGTCGAACAAATCGGTGTCGAGCGTTCCAAAAAAGCCCTCAAAGAAGCTGACTTGGTTCTACTGGTGCTAAATGCCAGTGAACCACTGACCGCTCAAGACCGCCATCTCCTAGAAATCAGTCAAGACACTAATCGTATTATTCTTCTTAACAAAACTGATCTGCCTGAAGCGATTGAAACTTCTGAACTTCCAGAAGATGTCATCCGTATTTCAGTTCTTAAAAACCAAAATATCGATAAGATTGAAGAGAGAATCAACAACCTCTTCTTTGAAAATGCTGGTTTGGTTGAGCAAGACGCCACTTACTTATCTAATGCTCGTCATATTTCCTTAATTGAGAAGGCTGTTGAAAGCTTGCAAGCAGTTAATGAAGGACTAGAACTCGGTATGCCAGTCGACCTTCTCCAGGTAGACTTAACTCGTACTTGGGAAATTCTCGGGGAAATCACTGGAGATGCAGCTCCTGATGAGCTCATCACCCAACTCTTTAGCCAATTCTGTCTAGGAAAATAAGAAAAATCCATGATCGTTCATTCGGTCATGGATTTTATTGTCTTTATTAGTAATCTGGTCTAAGGACACCTGTTACAGTTGCCTTAGTTGCCTCGTAGTCGCCATCTACAACAACCTTGATAATGCGTTTAGCATCTTCTTCTGGTGCTGGAACAAGAGGTAGGCGAGTTGGTCCAGCTTCAAATCCCATGTAGTTCAGAACTGCCTTAACTGGAGCAGGGCTTGGATAAGAGAAGAGGGCGTTGACCTTAGGAATGAATTTACGTTGAATAGCTGCCGCTTTTTTCATATCGCTTTCTGCAATAGCAGTGAACATCTCATGCATTTCATCTCCATTTGTATGGGAGGCAACAGAAATAACCCCATCCGCACCAAGGTTCATGGCATGGAAGGCATCTCCATCTTCACCTGTATAAATCAAGAATTCTTCTGGCTTGTGTTCAATCAAGTAAGCCATATTGGCCAAGCTCGTACATTCCTTAACACCGATGATATTTGGATGGTCAGCCAAACGAAGCATGGTTTCTGGAGTCAATTCAACAACTACACGCCCTGGAATGTTATAGATGATAATAGGCAAGTCAGAAGCATCTGCAATCGCTTTAAAGTGCTGATACATTCCTTCTTGAGAAGGTTTGTTGTAGTAAGGTACGATAGCAAGTCCAGCAGCGAAGCCACCAAAGTCTGCGACTTCTTTGACAAACTCGATCGAGTCACGCGTATCATTGGTACCTACACCCGCAATCAAAGGAACACGTCCATTAACAATCTTTTGTACAGCCGCAAAGAGTTCCAACTCCTCATCGTGGGTCAAGGTCGGACTCTCAGCAGTCGTTCCAGCTAGAAGAATGCCGTCTGTGTGATGGGCCAATAAATGCTCAATCAAGGCTGGAATGGCATCAAAGTTGATGGAACCATCCTCATGAAAAGGGGTAATAAAGGCTGTGATGATTTTACACTCTTTTAAATCTTGATAAGACATGAGAAACACCTCTCTATTTCAAAGAAGGAGTTCATCTGAACTCCTAAACGATATGACTATTTTAATTCAAATTTCAACTCAGTTGTTGGACGAACCAATCCACGTTCGTGAAGCGTTTCTGCAATCTGAACTGAGTTCCAAGCAGCACCTTTAAGAAGGTTATCTGAAACAACCCACATGTGGATTCCTTTTTCTGCATCCAAGTCTTTACGGATACGACCAACAAAGGTATCACGTGAACCAACAGCATTGATAGCTTGAGGATAGATTTGATGCGCTACGTCATCTTCAAGAACAGCACCTGGGAATGCTGCAATGGCTGCTTTCACTTCTTCAATTGGAGCCACTTCTTTTGTTTCGATATAAACTGACTCAGAGTGAGCTGACAAGACAGGAATACGTACACAGGTTGCAGATACTCCGATGCTATCATCTTCCATAATTTTCTTAGTTTCCTTAGTCATCTTCATCTCTTCGTAAGTGTAATCATTGTCAGTAAAGACATCGATTTGTGGAAGAGCGTTAAAAGCGATAGGATAGTGTTTCTTATCACCACCTGAAGGCAAGATTTCCGCTTGCAAATCACGTGGATTCACACCGTCATTCAAGACTTCACGAAGTTCACGTTGTGTTTCAAGAATCGCTCCCATACCAGCACCTGAAACCGCTTGGTAAGTTGAAACGATGATACGGTCCAAGCCCCATTTTTGACGAACAGGCTCAAGAGCCACCATCATTTGGATTGTTGAACAGTTAGGGCAAGCAATAATCCCGTTGTGGGCATCAAGTGCATGAGCATTGACCTCTGGGACAACCAAAGGTACATCTGGATTTTGACGGAAATAAGATGTATTATCCACTACTACCGCACCAGCTTTCACTGCGTATGGTGCATACTTAGCTGATGTCGAACCACCTGCTGAGAAGAGTGCAATATCAACACCCTCAAAAGCTGTCTCAGTTGTTTCTTCAATCGTAATATCTTGGTCTTTGAATTTCAAAGTCTTGCCTGCTGAACGTGCAGAAGCAAGGTAACGAATTTTATCGATTGGAAGTGTTGATTCTTCCAACATTTTTATCATCTGAGCTCCGACAGCACCTGTCGCGCCGACTACAGCAACTGTATATCCCATAAATAACCTCTTTCGGAATTTTCTAAAAATTTCTATAATAGATGTATTATACTACTTTTTCCAAAAATTGAAAAGCATTTTTGGGTTATATTTTCTGAAAATTAAAAATCCCTAGTCATTGACCAGGGACTAAGAGGCATCTTCATGTGATGAGCAGGTTCACACAACTCATCAAGGTCCGCTCCTGCGTTATGACCTCCTTATGCTCAATAGTAGTCCGAAGACTACCTATCGACTCATCGCATCTACTATTCTACTAGATAGAGTCACTTTTGTCAACAGCCAAAACGCTTTAACTTCTTTTATACAAGTGTACAAGAATAACCTTGGTTTCCCAAGGTTATTTCGTTTCTATCATGCTAATTGCCGGGATTGAACCGGCGACCTCATCCTTACCATGGATGCGCTCTGCCAACTGAGCTAAATCAGCTTACCTAAAAAGTATACTATAGTTCTATGTTCTTGTCAAGCGCTCTCTTTTAATTTTCTAGAATGAAAAAAGCTAGATTTATCAAGAATCTAGCTTATAAACTTCTTATTTTGTTAAATCGATTCGCTGTCCCAGTTTACCAATCAAAATCGCTCCCACGATAAGTGATGCAAACTCACCAATTCCAGTAGAGAACCATGTGAAGAAGAAGGGAGCTTCTGTCAAGATATGAAGTTCGGCTGCAATGGTAATCATTGAAATAGAGAAGAGGATTGAAAATAAGAAATGATCTTTTCGAATCAAACCATTAAACAAATAATCTTTCTTGTACTTGCTAAAGAGCCATACACCTAGACTTAGGAAAACTAGGGTAGAGCCCCCGCCGACAAAGACATCTAATGGACCAAAACTAAAGAAATTAGCAATCATACAACCAATTGTCACACCGATGATGTATTTAGGATTGTAAAATGCCAAGAAATTCAACATTTCTGAAATACGGAACTGATACACCCCAAAACTAAGAACATTGATTGGTGGCGTAATAGTCAAAACTACATAAATAGCAGCAACAATGGCAATATCTGCCATGTCACGAACAGTTAATTTTTTCATGTTTTCTCCTTTGGCGGTTTCCCGCGTAAAATATGCTTGGTGAAAGAAGCTAAGCACCAAGGGTTGAGGTTATCAACCTTACTAGTATAGCACATTAGCCCGCTTTATGCTATACTAAAATCATGAAAAGACTAATAAAAGCTTTCTTTGATAACGAGATTCTCTCCTACCTATTTTTTGGTGGTGCTACTACTCTGGTTTCTATTTCATCACGTTTGGTTATTTACCATATCAGCCACCAGGAATTCCTCGCAACTGCCCTCGCAAATATTATTGGGATTCTCTTCGCCTTTCTCACAAATGATACAATCGTCTTTAAACAAGTGAGAAGGAATTGGCCGACTCGCCTGGCTAAGTTTTTCTTAGCTCGTCTCTCTACTCTTGGACTGGACCTTCTTTTAACTTATATCTTTGTTACAACCTTTCCTGATGTTATTGGCCAGTTTGTTGAATATAATATAGATAGGGTTAATATGATTGAAACTATCCTAGCACAAATTTTGATCATCATTTTAAACTATATTTTCAGTAAAATCTATATTTTTAAAAGGGACAACTGACCGCTTTAAGCGTTCAAGTTGCTTTTTGTCACAATTTAGGATATAATAAATTAGAAAATTAGGAAAGGAATTTATGAAAATGTTAAAGGATCTTAAAGAATTCTTGCTTCGTGGTAATGTCGTTGACCTTGCTGTCGGTGTGATCATTGCCTCTGCTTTTGGTGCTATCGTTACTTCATTTGTTAATGATATCATCACTCCACTCCTATTGAACCCAGCCTTGGAAGC
>URCN01000032.1:0-15620 GCA_900546335.1 uncultured Streptococcus sp. | reverse complement strand
AGTTCCAACTTCTTTCGATAAGTTCTAACACTTCTTCATCTTGCAAACTATCATCAAGCGCCAGACTAAGCCAGTAGCGTTTGTTCATATGAAAGGCTGGATAAATGCCTTTTTTTGAAAGCAAGTCAGCTACTTGGTCGTGTTTGAGGTTAACTGCTTCGACTAGCCCTTCTCTGCCCTTTCCCAGCTTATCCCAAGAGATTCTCATTAAAACAGCATACCATTTTTGATTGCCTTCATGGCGTAATACAGCTGTATCAGGCGATTTCTCCCACAGATACTCCAACTGATTGCCATACTTTTCCTGAACTTTAGCCATAATACGCTTAGTCTGAGGACAGATAAAATCCTGTACATCAAAGCAAGCCTTCCGAATCTGGTAAAGAATCTCCAAACAAGCCTCACGGACACTTGCAACAAAACTCCCACGCATGCTTTCCATGTGGACTTGAGGATAGAGGTCACCCGTTTCCTGGTCAAAAACCTGAAAACTCACATTATCAGGAGTGATGGAGAGTGTCATGAAAAATTCACCCTGCAAAATCTGGGAACTGTAGGTCCAGACTCCCTCATTTTCTATAAAACCATAGGCACGAGCTTTTTCTTGATTAAACTGATAGGATTTATAAATTTCAAACATAAGTGAAAACTGCTACCAAAAGCTAGCAGTTCCTTTCTATTTTTTAAAAGACAACCTTGGTACCGTGAAGTTGTGTCACGCCTAGTTGGTCGATAAAGGTTTGACGGTTGTCCAAGTCAATCCCACCACCAGGTAAAATTTCAATTTTACCTTTTGCATGTTCCAAAATTCTGTGATAGTGTTCAAAACGTTTCTCTAGCGAGTCACCAGATACACCAGCACGAGTTAAGATACGAGTGACACCAGCTTGGCTGAGCCAGTCAATGGCTTCCAACTGGTCTTCATCACTCAATTCATCAAAGGCCATGTGAAAGACAATTTCCATTCCTTTAGATGCGGCAATCAGCTTCTCAAGATTAGGCTTATCTAACTTCTTATCAGCAGTTAATGTCCCAAATACAACCCCTTGACTTCCAGCCTGTGCAGTCAAACGAATGTCTTCTAGCATGATCGCTATTTCAAGATCAGTATAGACAAAGTCGCCACCACGAGGACGAATCATAGTCATGATGGTGGTGTCGTAGTTAGCTGCCAGTTCAACCGCCACCTTGGTCACTCCATAGCTAGGTGTTGTCCCGCCAACAGCTAAATTATCACAAAGTTCAATTCGACGAGCTCCAGCCTGCATCGCTTTTTCAAGCAAGGTCACATTTTCAGCACAAAATTCGTAAATCATTTGATTCTCCTTGATGTTTTCTTTAAATTTATTATATCATATTATTTTAAATATGCTTTCAATTTTTTCAAAGGAAATATCAAATTTCAGAAACTAATCTTTATCAGGAATTACTTTAAAGAGATAGTAAGTGATAAAGATAGTCAAGGCTCCCAGACCGATTTTGACTGGCAAAAGAGGGGCAAAATAAATAGAAATCCCCATCAAGATATAGATAGATACGATGATTTTTTTCTTTCGTTCTCGCGCAATAGACTTGGTCTCACGAAAGTCAGCTACATAGGTCTGATAAAGCTTTGTATGATAAAGCCAGTCTTCAAAACGCTTAGAAGATTTAGAAAAACAAGCAATAGCTAACAAAAGAAAGGGGGTTGTTGGCAAAAGGGGCAAGACAACCCCAACAAGAGCCAAGGCTAAAGAAATAAAACCAATACTTAGGTAAATAATACGCATGTCTTCTCCTAATTGAAATAATCTTATACTAGTTTCCCACAAAGTGAGGAAATTTGTCAAGCTTCAAGTAAAAAGAGCCTGAAATTTATTTTCAGGACTCTGCATTTTATTTAATTTTTTCCTCTTCGTAGTCGCCATTACTACATACAACCTGTTTACCACCGCCACGGACCTTTTTCTCCACAAGGAAGTGTCCGCATTTTGGACAATCACGTCCAGTTGGTTTGTCCCAGGAAGTAAATTCACATTCTGGATAGCGATTGCAACCATAGAAGATACGATTACGCTTGGTTTTGCGTTCAATGATTTGTCCTTGATGACAGCTTGGACACTCGACTCCAATCTCTTTGACAATTGCCTGAGTATGACGGCAGTCTGGGAAATTGCTACAAGCATAGAATTTACCAAAACGACCGAGCTTAATCACCATCGGACTGCCACAAACTTCACAGTCAAATCCAGCTGGCTCATCCTTGATCTGGATTTTTTCCATTTCGGATTCAGCCTTGGCTACCTCTTTAGAGAATGGTTTATAAAATTCATCAATGACACGTTGCCACTGCTCTTTACCAACTTCGACATCATCCAGTTTTCCTTCCATCTCAGCTGTGAAGGTCACGTTTACGATATCTGGGAAGTATTCAACGATGAGTTTATTGACAATTTCTCCCAGTTCTGTCGGTTCAAAACGTTTTGCTGCCAGACGAACGTAGTAGCGTTTTTGGATGGTTTCAATTGTCGGAGCGTAGGTTGACGGACGTCCAACCCCATTTTCCTCCAAGGTCTTGATAAGAGTCGCTTCCGAATAGCGAGCTGGCGGTTGAGTGAAATGTTGTTCTGGCTTGCTATTGACCTGCTTGACCACATCTCCAACAGCCATATCTGGCAACATCTTGTTCTTGTCAGAGTCATTGTAGATAGCAAGATAACCATCAAACTTAACTTGACTACCATTTGCCGCAAACTGAACCCCATTTTGAGAGAGCTTAACAGCCATGGTATCAAAAATAGCTCCCGTCATCTGGCTAGCTACAAAACGGTTCCAGATAAGGGTATAGAGCTTGAGCTGGTCTTTGTCCAAGTACTTAGCGATGCTTTCTGGTGTATTAAAGACACTAGATGGACGAATGGCTTCGTGGGCATCCTGAGCACCTGAGGCATTCTTGACCTTGCTACCATGCTTGGAATACTTGCTACCAAAACGGTTGTTAATGTAGCTTGCCGCTTCGTTCTGAGCCACAGGGCTGATACGAGTCGAGTCTGTACGCATATAGGTAATCAAACCTTGCACGCCTGATCCGATATTGATTCCTTCATAAAGCTGCTGGGCCACCATCATGGTCTTTCGAGTACGGAAATTGATTTTGTTAGCCGCATCCATCTGCATGGTTGAAGTCGTATAGGGTAGGGGCGCATTGCGTTTGCGCTCTTTCTTATCTACCTGGTCTACTGTGAAATCTTTGCTAGTCAAATGGGACAAGACTTCTTTGACTTCTTCATTAGTGGTCAATTTCATCTTTTTGCCATTCATACCATAGAAAGAAGCCTGAAATTGCTTGGTTCCCTTCTTAAAGACACCATCAATTGTCCAGTATTCTTCTGGTTGGAAGGCATTGATTTCATTTTCTCGGTCAATGATGAGCTTAAGGGCAATAGACTGCACACGCCCTGCTGATAAGCCCTTCTTGACCTTTTTCCACAAAATTGGTGAAATCGAATAGCCTACCAAGCGGTCCAAGACTCGACGAGCTTGTTGGGCGTCGACCAAGTCCATATCAATCTTACGAGGTTCTTTAAAGGCATTTTTTACTGCGTCCTTGGTGATTTCATTAAAGACCACACGGTTGGCATCATTCTCATCCAAGTTGAGAATGTGAGCCAAATGCCAGGAAATTGCTTCTCCTTCACGGTCCGGGTCACTCGCCAGAAAGACTTTATTGGCCTTTTTAGCTTCTTTTTTTAAGTCATTGATGAGAGGACCTTTTCCTCGGATATTGATATACTGTGGTTCATAGTTATTTTCAATGTCGACTGACATACTGGATTTTTTCAAATCACGGATATGCCCGACACTGGCTAAAACTTTGTAATTTCTGCCTAGATATTTCTCAATCGTTTTCGCCTTGGCAGGCGACTCCACGATGACTAGATTTTTTTTAACTGTTGATTTTTTCTTCTTTGTTGCCGTAGCCACACTATCACACCTTTTCAAAGTAATAAACTTTATAAAGTGTAAACCATTTTTCTATAGCTGTCAAGACCTAAGTCCTATATATAGAAGAAAAGTTTATCTGAGTGAACAATTTCTCCTTAAAATTCAAACTCAGCCAGCACATCTTGACCACTGGAAATCAGCTTTGCCCCCTCTTGGATCAGGTGGTGACAGCCATCTGAATGGCCATCTAAAATGTTTCCCGGAATGGCAAAAACATCACGCCCTTCCTCCATAGCTCGCTCACAGGTGATGAGACTACCAGAACGCATCCTTGCCTCTGCTACAATAACGCCACGGCATAGTCCAGCAATGATGCGATTACGAGCTGGAAAGTGAAATTTCAAGGGTTCTTCACCAGGTCCGTACTCGCTAAGTACCAAATGGTGATTGCCAATGTGTTCCTGCAAACGTTTATTGGCTCGGGGATAAAAAACATCCAATCCTGTTCCAATCACCGCAATTGTTCTTCCTCCATTCTGGAGTGCAGCCATATGGGCAGCCGTATCAATCCCTTTAGCTAAACCACTGACCACAATTAACTCGTTTTCCAAACCTTGAATGACTTTCTGAACCGACTTTGCTCCCTGACTAGAACATGAACGACTCCCTACAACGGCAACCTTTGGAAACTTCAACAAGTCCAAATTTCCTTTATAAAACAAGAGCACTGGAGCATCATAAATCTCACTCAGATCCCAAGGATAACAGTCATCAAGAATAGAAAATGATGGGAATTTTTGGAACTCCTTCTCCAACTGTGTATCGTCTATCTGGAAATAGCGTTCCATAAAGACAGCAGGATTACGACACCCAGATATTTCTGCAATATCACCTAGCAAGAGCTCCTGATCTACAGTCTCATCGTATTCAAGAACTGTTAAAATTTGTTGATTGCTCAGCCCAGCTTTTCTCAATTTGTAAATCTCATAGTTTGTGATCTTCATATACAACTCCATTTCTTTTTCTACTCATCTATCTATTCGTAAAAAACATAAAAAGAAGACCAAGGATCTTCTTTTTTCATTTATTCAGATTTAGTAGTTGACCAGCTACTTTCAACCATCGGTAAGATTGTTTTTAAAGTTTCCCCATCCCCTTCAAGTGAAACATAGCGGATTTTACCATCATTTGATCGGAAAACCCAGGTAACGAGGTATTTACCTGACTTAGCAATTGCATTGACAACATAGGCTTCATAGCCTCCAATGGTCGATTTGGAGCCCCAAACCTTACTGAAATCAGAGCTTTGTTCTTTGGAAGTTAAAATACTAGATGAGACAGTCACAACATCCAGTTTAGCATATTCTTCTTCGCTGATATTGAACTGCTCAGCCTTGAAGGTATTCAGCGTAACAATGTTGATATCTGTTCCATCACTATACTGTATATCATTTCCACCTTCTACTTCATGAAATCCAACCCAAAATTTGGGTACCTTGACAAAACCATATTCATTCGAGCCGATGATTTGCGTCTCTTCCTTTTTCGCTTCTGAAACGGCAGAGCTAGAGCTACTCGTTTCCTGACTGCTAGAAGAACTAACAACTGCAGACGAACTTTCTTCGGTTGCTGTTTGTGATTTATTGGAGCATGAAGCTAGAAAAACACTAGCAGTAACTACAGTACCTAAAATTAATAATTTTTTCATCCTACCACCTTTCCATCTGCATTATAAGAAAAATAAGAACTTCTGTCAAATTCTAACCTAATCTGTTCTGTTAGTTTCCGATTTTATCGCTCTCATTTAAAACAAAACTCTTGAAAAATCTTCAAGAGTTTTGTTTTTTATTTCTATTCTTCATCCATGCTTAAGACGCTAAGGAAGGCTTCTTGTGGGACTTCTACTGATCCAATAGCCTTCATGCGTTTCTTACCAGCTTTTTGTTTTTCAAGGAGTTTGCGTTTACGAGAAACGTCACCACCGTAACACTTGGCAAGTACGTTCTTACGAAGGGCCTTGATATCCGTACGAGCCACGATTTTGTGTCCAATAGCTGCTTGAATCGGCACTTCAAATTGTTGGCGAGGGATGATTTTCTTGAGCTTATCAACGATGAGTTTCCCACGTTCGTAGGCAAAGTCCTTGTGAACGATAAAGCTAAGGGCATCAACTTTGTCTCCATTGAGAAGGATATCCATTTTGACTAACTTAGACGGACGGTACTCTGACAATTCATAGTCAAAGCTTGCGTAACCACGTGTCGAAGACTTGAGCTTATCAAAAAAGTCAAAGACGATTTCAGCAAGTGGAATTTGATAGATGACATTGACACGATTATCATCAATATAGTCCATGGTTACAAAGTCCCCACGCTTGCGCTGAGCTAGTTCCATAACTGCTCCGACAAACTCCTGCGGTACCATGATTTGCGCCTTGACATAAGGCTCTTCAATAGTCGCAATCTTGGTTGGATCTGGAAATTCAGAGGGGTTAGACACATCCATAGATTCACCATCAGTTTGGTTAACCTTATAAATAACAGACGGAGCTGTCATGATAAGGTCAATGTTGAACTCACGCTCCAAACGTTCCTGGATAACATCCATATGGAGAAGTCCAAGGAATCCACAACGGAAACCAAATCCAAGGGCCTGAGATGTTTCTGGTTCAAACTGAAGGCTGGCATCGTTGAGCTGCAATTTTTCAAGGGCTTCACGAAGGTCATTGTATTTGTTTGATTCAATTGGATAAAGACCTGCAAAGACCATAGGATTCATCTGCTTGTATCCATCTAGTGGTTCTGCTGCAGGATTGCTTTCTAGGGTCACTGTATCTCCGACACGCGTGTCTTGAACTGTCTTGATAGAAGCCGCAATATAACCAACGTCACCAGTCGCAAGAAAATCACGACCAACTGCTTTCGGCGTGAAAATACCGACCTCCGTCACATCAAAGGTCTTGCCATTGCTCATGAGCTGAATCTTATCGCCAGGTTTGACAACTCCATCCATGACACGCACTTGGAGGATAACCCCACGATAGGCATCATAAACTGAGTCGAAAATCAATGCCTTAAGTGGTGCTGCAACATCACCCGTTGGAGCTGGCACTTTTTCAACGATCTGCTCAAGAATTTCTTCAATACCAATACCAGCTTTGGCTGAAGCTAAGACTGCTTCGCTGGCATCCAGTCCAATGACATCTTCAATCTCTGTACGAACGCGCTCTGGATCCGCAGCTGGCAGGTCAATTTTGTTAATGACGGGCAAGATTTCCAAATCATTGTCCAAGGCTAGATAAACATTGGCAAGAGTTTGCGCCTCAATCCCTTGGGCCGCATCAACCACCAAAATCGCTCCTTCACAGGCTGCTAGCGAACGCGACACTTCATAGGTAAAGTCCACATGCCCTGGCGTGTCAATTAAGTGGAAAATATAGGTCTCGCCATCTTTCGCAGTGTAATTGAGCTCGATGGCATTGAGTTTAATGGTAATCCCACGTTCACGCTCAAGATCCATACTATCCAGAAGTTGGGCTTGCATTTCACGACTAGAAACGGTCTCCGTTTTTTCCAAAATGCGGTCTGCTAGGGTTGATTTCCCATGGTCAATATGGGCGATGATAGAGAAGTTCCGAATCTTCTCCTGTCGTTTTTTCAAATCTTCTAAGTTCATGATGCTCTTCCTTTCAGGGTATCTATTAATTATAAATTGTTTTTAACATTTTGACAAGATCATACCCTGCTAGGAGTACTAATCTTCGGCAATAAAGCCATCATTTTCGATAAAGTAGTGTTCTGTCATTCCTTGGTCTGTAAAGACGATTCCATGAAGGACACCGCCATAGACAGCTCCTCCATCCATGCCAATCTTGCCATCCTCTGTTATCCAAAGCTCAGCAGTACCTCGGTCTTGCTTGAGCAAACCATAAACTGGTGTATGCCCAAAGACAATGGTTTTTCCGGTATGATTTTCGGCTTCGTGGAATGGTTTTCTGAGCCAGACTTTTTTATAATCTGTAGTTTCATGCCAATCATCCAAGGTCAAGTCAATACCCGCATGAACAAAGATATACTTGTCTGTCTCTACTACAAATGGCATTTGACGAATAAATTCGATCAAGTCTGCCGCTTCAGTCGCAACACGCTTGGCATCTTCTACGCCATCAACTGGTGCATCCAAGGGACGACCTAAAATTGAGTTAATCGTTGTATCTCCACCATTGCGACGATAATGGTCATAGCTTTCTTCTGGGTCATCGAGCCAAGTCAGAAACATATACTCGTGGTTTCCTGATAGACAGATAGCCCCTTGATTGTCGACCAAGTCTTTGACCATTTCTAGAACACGTCGACTGTCTTCACCACGGTCAATCAAATCCCCTAGAAAGAGCAACTGGGTGTGACCATCCCATGTTTTGAGCAGATCTTCTAGCATACCTGCTTTCCCGTGAACATCTCCAATTACATAATAGTCTGTCATTTATTTCATCCTCGTTTGCAATAATTCTCTAGCTTGGGTAAGGGCAGCCTCTGTTACATTTTCCCCAGCCAACATTTTAGCTACTTCCTCTACTCGCTCTTCTAAAGTCAAAAGGCGAACCGTCGACACCGTTGAGCGCTCATCGCTAATCTTCTCAATAAAGAATTGATAATCCGCGATGGCAATCACTTGTGGTAGGTGAGAAATAGCTAAAACCTGACCATGCTGACCAATCTTATGAATCTTTTGAGCAATGGCTTGGGCTACACGACCTGAAACTCCCGTATCCACCTCATCAAAGACAATACTGGTCTTCCCTTCCTTACGAGAAAAGGCTGACTTGATAGCCAACATAAGACGAGATAATTCCCCACCGGACGCAACTTTGACCAAAGGCTTAAAGTCCTCACCTGGGTTGGTGGAAATGTAAAATTCAACTGTTTCATTCCCCTCACGATTAAATTTGCCCTTACTAAAGCGAACTTGAAATTGAGCCTTCTCCATATAGAGATCTTGCAGTTCTTGTTTTATCTCTGCTTCTAACTGCTGGGCCAAGTCATGGCGAGCTGAAGCTAGCTGATTTGCCAACGCAACAAGATTGACTTCCAATTTCTTAAGCTCTGCTTCCATGTCTTCGGAGGAAAGGTTATTTCCTGTCAAGAGATTGTACTCATCCGTAATCTTAGCAAAATAAAGCAGGACATCATCCACAGTTCCACCGTACTTACGGGAAATAGTATTCAGAAGATCTAGGCGATTCTCAACCTGCATGAGTCGATTGCCATCAAAATCTAGATCTTCAATAATATCTTCCAAACGCTTTGTAATATCTTCTAAAACATAGTAGGTCTCTGACAGAGAACTTGAAATTTCACGGTATTCAGGGTCGTATTCTTCAACACTTTCCATGTCATTCATGGCCGAACGCACATTGGCAAGACTGGAGAATTCCTCATTGTCTAACATGCTATAGGCATTGGTTAGCGTATCCGCAATATTTTTATGATTGAGAAGCTTATCTCGTTCTTGGTTGAGAGTCAAGTCTTCACCAGCCTGCAAGTTTGCAGCCTCAATCTCTGCCATTTGAAATTCCAACATCTCAATACGAGCCTTGTGTTCCTGTTGATTTTTCTTGACTTCCAAAACCTGCTTACGCATTTTGCGATAGGCATCAAAGCTCGTCTGATAGGTCTCCTTCAGCTCCAAGAAAGCAGCATCACCAAACTCATCCAACATCTGGATGTGCAGTTGAGGACGCATTAACTCCTCTTGGTCATGCTGACCATGGATATCCACAAGGTGTTGCCCAATAGCACGCAAAACAGAAAGATTGACCATCTGGCCATTCACGCGACTAACACTACGACCATTTTGCAAAATTTCACGCCGGATGATAATTTCATCACCCATTTCCAAACCTTGATCTTCAAAAAGTTCCTGTAAAAGGCGACTATTTTCAACCGAGAAAAGCCCCTCAATCTCTGCCTTTGGCGCACCTTGACGAATAACGTCTGTTGTTGCACGAGCCCCCAACATGAGATTCATAGCGTCGATAATGATAGACTTTCCAGCACCCGTTTCCCCGGTCAAAACAGTCATACCCTTTTCAAAATTGAGCGAAATCGCCTCAATAATGGCAAAGTTTTTTATCGAAATTTCAAGTAACATACTGACCTACCATTTTTTGACTTGTTCAACAATTTCTTCAGCTGCCTCTGCTGTTCTAGCTACAATTAAGATAGAATCATCATCAGCTAGACAGCTAAAAATCTGTTCAGAAAATGCTTCAACCAACTGACTCTTCACAAAAATAGTATTTCCAGGAATGACAGCAAGGTTGATCATATTTCCCATTAACTCAGAACTCACAATATTGTCCTCAGCCAACTGCAAACTTTTGACGATTGATTTTGGCAACTCATAGATATAGGTGTTGTTCTTCAAAGGAATTTTAACAATCCCAAGCTCCTTGATGTCTCTTGAGACAGTGGCTTGCGTAGCAGAAATACCTGCTTCCTTCAAATGCTCAACGATTTCTTCCTGAGTCCCGATCTGATAATCCGTAACAAATCTTCTAATTTTTTCAAGTCTCTCTTATTCATCTTTAAATTCTCTATGTGCTCTCTCTACAACTTTTTCTATTTCAGGAGCAACTTGGTTACTTGCTCCCTCTTCCTTTTTCAAATATGCCAGAAATTCGATATTTCCATGTCCACCTTGGATTGGTGAATAGTCTAATCCAAGCACTGAAAACCCTTGTTCAACTGCCATAGCAGTGAAAGCTTCAAGGACAGTTTGATGAACCTTGGCATCTCGAATAATTCCATTCTTTCCAATCTGCTCACGACCTGCTTCAAACTGGGGCTTAACCAGAGCTACAATTTGACCTTGATCAGCCAAGACGCGGTGCAAGGCTGGTAAAATCAAACTTAAGGAAATGAAACTCACATCAATACTGGCAAAGCTCGGTTCCCTTTCGAAATCAGTCTTTTCAGCATAACGAAAATTAAACTGCTCCATGCTGACAACCCGTGGGTCTTGACGTAATTTCCAAGCCAACTGATTGGTGCCAACATCGACTGCAAAGACTAACTCAGCACCATTTTGCAACATAACGTCAGTAAATCCTCCAGTGGAGGCCCCAATATCAATCGTTGTCGCTCCCTCGACTGACAAATCAAAGACCTCCAAGGCCTTCTCTAGTTTTAGACCACCTCGACTGACATACTTGAGTTTTTCACCCTTGAGTTTTAGTTCAGTATCATCTGGGATTTTCTCTCCTGGCTTGTCAAAGCGTTCTCCATTAAGGACTGCTACGACTAGTCCAGCCATGACACCGCGCTTGGCCTGTTCTCGCGTTTCAAACAAGCCCTGTTTATAAGCTAGTACATCCACTCTTTCCTTAGCCATTGATTCTCAAACTTTCTACTACTTTCACAATCGATTCTGTTTCAAAGGGAACCTGCTGGGCAATTTCTTCTAATTTAGCCTCGGCTTGATCCAGAGTTTGGTTACAAAAGGCAATAGCCCCTTCCAAGCCCAACAAGGCTGGGTAGGTCGACTTTTCTGCCTGCAAATCCTTTTGTGGTGTCTTGCCGATTTCCTCAAAACTAGCGGTCACATCCAGCACATCATCTCTGACTTGAAAAGCCAGTCCAATCAATTCACCAACCGTTTTCAGTTTTGCTTGTAACTCTGGTGCTAATTCTGCTATGATAGCTACTGCTTGGAAAGGATAGGCTAGTAATTTGCCTGTTTTATTGGCATGAATTGTCTGGAGCTCTTCCAAGGACAAGTGCTGATGTTCACCCTCCATGTCCAGAACCTGCCCTGCCACCATGCCCAGACTTCCTGAAGCAAGGGATAAGTTGGCAATCAGGTCCACCTTGATCTGACTTGGCAAATCCGCCTGCGCTATTAAGGCATAGGGATCTAGGAACAAGGCATCACCTGCCAATATTGCCATCGCTTCGCCAAATTTCTTGTGATTTGTCAAACGCCCTCGACGATAATCGTCATCATCCATGGCAGGAAGATCATCGTGAATCAAGCTCCCTGTATGAATCATTTCCAAAGCCGCAGCCACCTGCGCGTGTGCTGGTCTAATAGCAACATGCAAGGCTTCCAAAACCTCTAACAAGAGAAAAGGTCGAATACGCTTGCCACCAGCATGAATGGAATAGAGAACGGACTCTCGTAGACTAGAAGCAAACTGCTGGTCTCCATAAAAATCTTCCAAAGCCGATTCAACAAGAGCTAATTTTTCTTGCTTCTTCATTCAAAATCACTTTCTGTTCCGTCTTCTTGCATGACCTTAACCAAGGTCTTTTCAGCCTTGTCCAGTGTCGCTTGGAGCTCTTTTGACAAGACCATGCCCTTTTGAAAGGTCGCAATCGCATCTTCCAAAGCAATTTCACCATTTTCCAAACTTTGGACAATGGTTTCCAGTTCTGCTAGATTTTCCTCAAATTTCTTTTGTTTTGACATCTTTAACCTCTAATTCTACTTGACCATCTCGCATCAAAAGCGTCACTTGGTCTTTTTTATTCAACATCTCAACAGAATCGACTACGGACTCTTCTTTTTTGACAATTGCATAACCACGCGCCACGATTCGACTGGTATCCAACATCAACAAAGCTTCTGAAAGTCGCTTGACTTCAGCAACCTTGGTATCATAAACAAGCGCCATTTGGCTACGTAGGAGCTTATCCAACTGACCTAGGCGGTCTTGATAGCGTTGGATTTTGGTCACAGGTGATAATTGCACCAGTTGATGTGTCCTTGCTTGTACTAGTTGTTTGTTATCGGAAATCTGTGTGCGCAAACTTTGTTTTAATCTCAGTTGCAGTTGATCTAACCGTTGCAAATAACCATCATACAAGCGCTCTGGTTGTCTAAAGATGACTGACTGACTGCATTTTTTCAGAGCTTCTTTTTTTCTTGACAGGACATTCTGAACTGCTGTTGCCATCCGCTTTTCTTGGTTTTGCAAATGAGCTAATACATCCAACTTGGTCACAGGCGTTGCCAGTTCAGCAGCAGCTGTTGGCGTCGCAGCCCGTCTATCTGCCACAAAATCCGCCAAGGTCACATCCGTCTCATGACCAACACTAGAGATGATGGGTAAACGGGATTCAAAAATAGCCCTTACCACGATCTCTTCGTTAAAAGCCCAGAGATCCTCGATGGAACCCCCACCACGACCAATGATGAGAACATCTAGGTCCTCACGTTGATTGGCACGCGCAATATTTCGAGCAATTTCCTCCGCTGCTCCATCACCTTGTACCTTGGTCGGATAGAGAAGGATATCAACACCTGGGAATCGCCTGCTGACGGTCGTGATAATATCTCGAATAACGGCTCCACTGCGACTGGTTACTACACCAATTCGCTTAGAAAACTGGGGAAGAGGTTGCTTGAAACGTTCTTGAAACAGGCCTTCTTCTGTCAATTTTTTCTTGAGTTGTTCAAACTGAATCGCAAGCGCACCAACTCCATCAGGTTCAGCCTTCTCAATGATGATAGAATAGCTCCCGCTCGGTTCATAAACCTGAACTCGCCCAATCACATTGATTTTCATCCCTTCTTCGAGGTCGAAACCTAATTTCTGATAGATCCCTGACCAGATGGTCGCTTGAATGACTGCATGGTCATCTTTTAGGGAGAAATATTGGTGCGTAGGTCGTTTACGAAAGTTGGAAACTTGACCAGTTAAATAGACCCGTTCCAAGTAAGGGTCTTTATCGAATTTCATTTTCAGATACTTGGTCAAAGTTGTTACCGATAAATACTTTTCCATCTCCACCTACTATTCATTTTCTTGCTTTTCCATGAGTATTATTATACCAAAAACATGCTTAAAAATCACCTTTTTCCTACTGAAACTAAAGGAAAAATAGAAAAAGGAGGCTAGGCCTCCTCATCTGATTATTTACTGTTTCGCGCTTCTTCCAAAATCTTTGCAATCTTGGTGGTCAAAAGGTCGATAGCAACTGTATTGCTGACCCCTTCAGGAATGACGATATCAGCATAACGCTTGGTTGGCTCGATAAACTGGTGGTACATGGGTTTGACCACACCCAGATATTGGTCAATAACGCTATCTAGACTACGGCCACGCTCCTCCATATCACGCTTGATTCGACGAATAATGCGCACATCATCATCTGTATCCACAAAAATCTTGATATCCATCAAATCGCGCAGACGCTTGTCCTCCAAGACTAGAATCCCCTCAACGATAAAGACATCCTGAGGCTCCTGACGATAGGTCTTGCTACTCCGTGTATGCGCTGTATAGTCATAAGTTGGTATGTCCACTGGGCGCCCTGCCAACAATTCCTTAATCTGCTCAATCATCAAGTCTGTATCAAAGGCAAATGGATGGTCGTAGTTGGTTTTGACACGCTCTTCAAAAGTCAGGTGAGACTGATCCTTGTAGTATGAATCATGCTCAATCATGGAAATCTTTTCATCAGGAAAGTGCGATAAAATGGCTCTTGAAACACTTGTTTTTCCTCCACCAGAACCACCTGTCACTCCGATAATGATTGGTCTATTTTGCATGCTATCCTCCGTTTTTTTATCCGTGGTCTATTCTATCACATTTTTTGCAAAATTTATAGTCTGATTTGGATAGTCTAGGGGAAACAAATCCATCCCCACACTCCAGTTAGACTAGCCAAAAACCTTTCTTGGTTTGTAGAAATTGTCTCGTTTTTCTAGAATGGCTAGCAATGTATCTCCTTCAAAGGCAGCTAATTCCTTATCTGACTGATCAAGCTCAATAAAACGACCAAAGCGAATTTCTGTAGCTTGTTCTGGAGTTAGGGTAACTTTAACAAGATCCCCCGTTCCAATCTCTAGAGGATGGAGAAAGTCCAACTGACCAGCCTCCACTTTTGCAGCAATTTCGTCCAAGGTAAGAGCATCTTCAAGTTGTAAACCTGCAGCACTGGTTCGAGTCAGATGGGACATATGGGCCGCATAACCCAGCTTCTCTCCCAAATCAACTGACAAAGTACGGATATAAGTCCCCTTACTACATTTCACACGAAATGTAAAACGTGCAAGGTGATCCTCATAAGAAATCGGACTTGTTCGTTCAAATTGATAAATGGTCACCTGACGTTCTGGACGTTCCACTTCCTGACCAGCACGCGCATACTCATAGAGCTTACGACCATTGACCTTGACAGCCGAATACATAGGAGGAATCTGGGTAATAGGCCCAGTCAAACTAGCGATTGCTTCATCGACAAGCTTTTCATCCAAGGGCGATAAAACAGGGGTCTCTGCGACCACTTCTCCACTGGCATCCTCAGTAGTCGTGGAATAGCCGAGAGTGATTTCCCCCTCATAGACCTTGCCCTCGTCCTGCATAAACTCGACCATGCGGGTCGCCTTGCCAACCGCAATCGGCAAAACACCCACCACATCCGGATCTAAGGTTCCACCATGACCAATTTTCTTGGTTCCCAAAATCTTACGCAGTTTAAAAACCGCATCATGCGAGGTCATCCCCGCTTCTTTTTTTAAGTTGATAATACCGTTCATATCTTGTTTTCTCACTCCCCCTTCATTTATTAAAGTTTAACTCATTTCCAATCAATATTAATAGTAAAAATTTTTACAGTTCAGAATTAATCCCTTTTGATAGATCAGCCTGCGCCACATGAGGAGTAGAGACAAAAACGGCGTGCCACCCT
>URCN01000031.1:0-15670 GCA_900546335.1 uncultured Streptococcus sp. | reverse complement strand
AAGCGGCAAACCGTCAGGTGAGTGTTCCGGCGGTACTCCTGTCCCGCGTCCTGCGCTATATCTCCCGATTGATTTTCTAGAAAGGCTGTCAACTGATCGTTGTTAAAGTAGTTTTGGAAAAAGGCTGGCTCATAGTCCTCCTCTGTAAACCACTGAGGGGAAATGACAAATACCGCCTGTTTTTCCTCGATTTCTGGTAAGATTTGCTGCATACCGAAATACTGATTGAGAGAGGCCGCTCCTGCTTGTCCCAAAAAGTAGGGCCGGTAGGGGCGACTATATTTCTCCGCCAAGACCGCAGGATGCATGCTATCAAAACGAATCCACTCACTTGAGCCAAAAAAGGGAATAAAGCGCATATTGGGTTCCGTAAAGGCTCTTACTTTTTGGCTTCTCTCTTTAAAGCTCTCCGAACTAATCGCTGCAGCAGAATATTTTTCTTCAGTCAAATTATGACTCGGATTGTTTGGATAGAAAAAGATCAGTAAGAAAACAAGAAAACTAGCAAGAAGCAAAGGGCCAAAGATTAACCACAAACGCTTAAGCATTCTGCAACTCCCTAATGCCTGCTACGATTTTATTGGCTGTATTCCAGTCATCACGACCGAACTCCGTCACTGGGACATGAATGTCAAAACGATTTTCAATCTCAACAATCAATTCAACCGTTCCCATGCTATCCAAGACACCTGCATCAAAGAGGTCCTCATCCATCATGTCAGAAACATCTTCCATAAACAACTCATCAATAATTTCGATAACTTCTGATTTGATATCCATATTTTATTTCCTTTTATTTTTTAAACCATAAATCATTCAAGAATCCAGAAAAGATTAAGAATGAAACCATCACGACATGGAAGGTGACAACCATGCCAAACAACTGAATCCAACGATTATCAGGTAAGGTAGTCTTCCCTGCTTTTTTGCGTTCTTTATTGAGTGCTTTTTTCTTGCGAACCCAAGCATCATTGATGACCAGTCCAATCCCATGAAAGAGTCCGTAGGCGATGTAGTACCAGGTCACTCCGTGCCAAAATCCCATAATCAGCATATTTACAATATAGGCGACACTTGAAGTCACATTGCGATTCTTAAAGACCTTCTTTCTAGTCAAGACCATCACCATTCGCATAAAGACAAAGTCACGGAACCAGAAAGACAGGCTCATATGCCAGCGATTCCAAAACTCCTTTAAATCCCTTGACAAAAAAGGCTTGTTGAAGTTTATAGGACTACGAATCCCCATTAAGTTTGAAATGGCTAAGGCAAACATAGAGTAGCCTGCAAAATCAAAGAACAATTCCAAACCAAAAGTATACATGACTGCTAGGGCATAATGGTTAAAGAAGCCGCCTGTCTGCAGGGCTAAGTTCTTTAAAGGAGGTAGCAAAATCTCTCCTAGAATATGAGCCAAGATAAACTTGTAGAGGAAGCCAAGCATGATATATTTGACAGCCTCTTCTAGCATATCCATCAGCTCATCCCGCTCAGGAATGGTCTCGTAATTTTCATTGAAACGTTTAAAACGATCAATAGGACCACTTGAGAAAGTCGGCATAAAAAGAAGAAAACGTAAGAATTGCCAAATCGTTAAATCCTTGATGACACCGTCTCTCAACTCAACGATAACCCCAACTGCACGAAAGGTCAAGTAAGAAATCCCTAAAAATCCAAACAAAGATTGAGGTCCATGAATAGCAGGAGATACTTTCACAAAGACGATAGGCAATAGGGATAAAAAGCTAACCAGGTAAAATATCCATTTACTATCCCGTTTTTTCCTGTACCTTTTGTAGAAAGATACAAGCAGTACTTGCCAGATAACATAAAGAGTAAAAGCGCTTATTTGATCCGTCTTCCCACCTGTCAACATGGCTAGGATAAAGAAAAGACTAACAAGCACCTCGTACAAGGCAAAACGTTTCTTGAAAAAAAGACCGATAAAGATGGGCAAGGTCGCTCCGATGATGTATAGAAAATACTGTGGATTCCCATAAGGTTCCAAATGAGGAAACGATTTGAAAAATTCCATCATCGGCTGTTTACCTCATTGATCAAGCCTTTGATGTCAATCTTACCATTAGGAGTCAGCGGTAGGCTGTCCCGATAAAGGAATTTAGATGGCATCATATAAGACATCATGATATCTGCTAGGTCTTCTTTGATAGCCTTGGTAATATCTATATCACGTTCAAACTGTTCACGAACACCGTCCTTTAGGATGACATAGGCCAATAGATTTTGTACCTTGTGGTCTTTGTTATAACGTGGGACAGCGACAGCTGATTCAATAAAGCGAGACTTATTGAGATTTTGAGAGACATCTTCAAGCTCAATACGATAACCATTAAACTTAATCTGGAAGTCCATCCGTCCACCGTAGAGAAGCAAGCCCTCATCTGTCATAGTTCCCACATCTCCTGTGTGGTAAGCTGGAAGACCTTCGAACTCAAAAAAGGCTTCTGCTGTTTTTTCAGGATTGTTCATATAGCCTTTTGAAACAGCTGGTCCAGAAATGATGATTTCTCCCTGCTCACCATTGGGAACTTTCTTACCTTCCTCATCAAGGATAAAGGTCGGAGAATCCGCCTTGGTATAGCCGATCGGTAGACGTTTCATAGTTTCTAGCATCTTATCTGTAATTGCCACTGCCGATAAAGCCACTGTCGCTTCTGTCGGGCCGTAGGCATTGATGATACGGGCATTTGGGAAACGCTCACGCAGTTTTTGAGCTGTTTTGACCGTCAATTCTTCACCATCAAAGTAGAAATGCGTGATTCCTGGCATTTTCTCACTATTAAAGTCTTCTGACAACATAGCCATATCCGCAAAAGAAGGCGTCGAAGTCCAGATAGCGATGGGCAAGGAAAAGATGATCGCAAAGAGTTTTTTGAAGTCCTGAGTAATGGCTGAAGGAAGAGCGAAAAGTGTACCACCTAGTGCCAAGGTCGGCGCCCAGTACATAACAGACAGGTCAAAAGAATAAGGCGGCTGGGCCAGCATTTGTGGACAACTTGGCGTCGCAAATTCCTTGTCTGTAATCATCCAGTTGGTAAAGCTGAGAAGATTATCATGGGAGATCTGCACTCCCTTAGGCTTACCAGTCGTACCAGAAGTAAAGATGATGTAGTAGTTGTCATCTCCCTTGACTGGATGGGTCATCTCGTAGCTAGAAGCTTGAGCAAAAGCTTCTTGGACTTGCTCTAAATTCAGCATCCGTGTGCTAGTTTGCTCTAATGGAAAATCTGAGATAGCAATAATCAAGCTTGGCTCTGCAACTTCTACGATAGCAGAAACTCGTTCCAAGGCCGAATGGCTATCAATTGGAATGTAGGCATGACCTGACTTAGTTAGCGCTACAAAGGTAGCCAACATCTCATATTCCTGACCACCAAAAACAACGACTGGAGATCTCTCAGGCAAGGCAAGTCGATCTATAGTTGCAGCCAAACTATCCGAATCAGCCTTTAGATCACCATAAGTATGCTCCTGCCCCAAAACATTGTAAACTGGATAACTGGCTTGTGTCTGAGCAAAGTGCTCAATCGTTTCAATCATATCAACTATGGATTTATTTGACACAATAGGTTTTCTCCTTTGAGTTAAAATTCGTTATAGATAAAGCCACCTTGCCCCTGTCCAAGGTAACTAAAAAAATAAAGCAAACCAAGCAAAATAACGAAATACAGAAATGTTTGAGCACAAAAAATATAAAATGTTCTCTTTTTTTTCATATTCGACTTCTTTTTTGTAAATTTTCAGAAAAGCTATGCAAATTAGCAATTACTGCCTTATCTTCCTAACATTTTACCACTTTATCAACCTTTTTTTCAACTGTTTACCATAACTTAAAAATTGGTTTTAGCTTATTTTAAGATAAGTTAAAATATTAATGTTTTGGCCATCAAAAAAGAGCCTGAGATTTCCATCTCAAACTCTGTTGCCAATAACTCTTTTATCTTAGAAAAGTGAAAATACTAGGACTGCCAAGGCTGCACCAATGATAGGTCCCACAACTGGAATCCAAGCATAAGACCAGTCCCCATCTCCCTTATTTGAAATCGGAAGGATACTGTGCATGATACGAGGTCCAAGGTCACGAGCTGGGTTCAAGGCATAACCCGTTGTCCCACCTAGTGAAAGACCGATACCGACAATCAAGGTCCCCACTGCAAAGGTCCCTAATCCTGCCTGAAGGTCATAGAGCCCCAAGGCAAAGATTGTCAAGAGCAAAACAAAGGTTCCAAGGATTTCGCTAACCAAGTTGGATACTGTGTTCTTGATTGCTGGTCCAGTACTAAAGGTCGCTAGGATATTGCCTGCATTTTCTTCTGCCTCATAGTGTGGTTTGAATTGCAACCAAACCAAAATCTGAGCCACCATCGCTCCTGCGAACTGAGCTAGGATATATGGGAATACTGAAGCCCAAGGCAGGTCACCTTTTAAGGCTACACCAAGCGTCACAGCTGGGTTTAAGTGTGCAGGACTAAGTTTGCCAGATACAAAGACGGCAACCGCAACGGCGATCCCCCATCCCATCGTGATGACGATCCATCCTGAATTGTTACTCTTGGTTTTGGGAAGAACCACACCTGCTACAACACCATTTCCTAGGAGGATAAGGATTAAAGTCCCCAAAAATTCTCCAAATAATTCTTTCATCATATCGTTGTCTCCATTTAAAAGAAGGAAAGAGAAGGCAAGGAAGGCCTGCCTCCCTCTCTTCTAGTTTTTCTTAATTTTTTAATGCCGCTAGATCATTTTGAGCAAGAGCTGCTTCAACATCCGCACGGTAGGCTGCTTTTTCTTCTTCTGACCAATCATAGAATCGTCCCATTTCATCCAGAACTGGCTCCACAATGCTATCCAAACTATCGCGCATAAAGAGCATGTGGTTGGTACGGCGAAGGAGGAAGTCAACTGGGCTCAGAGCCAACTCATTGCGCATTGCATAGTGAAGGGACAAGGTATCTGCCAAGCTGAGTCCTGGTGCTTGTTCCAAGCTGTGAGCAAGGGCAAAGACCTTCGGTGCATTTGAACCATAGAGGTTTGCGAGATAGTGGGCTTCCTTGCTATCCAAGCCACGTGACACTCCCAGTTGCGCAAAGGCTTCGATTTCTGAGTCCACATTTGCTGGGTTCAATTCTCCACCTGAAACTGGGTAAGTCTTAGAATTGATGAGTTTAAAGCTACGGTCAAATTCTGCTTTGAGGATATCAACCACGCGCTCCATAGCCCCTTCAGCCATCTTACGGTAGTCTGTGATTTTACCACCAGCAAGGGTCAAGAGGCCATTGTCATCACGGTCCAAGCTCGAACCACGTGAAACTGCAGATGGGTCCAAATGTTTCTCAGATGTGCTGCTTTCAAGCTTACTAACAGCAGATTCAACATCTTCACGCGTTTTTTCTTTCGATAGATAAGCTTCGACAGTCGCAATCAAGCTATTGAAGCTTTCGTCGCTAATGGTACCGTTATTTCCGCCGTTGTAGTCAGAAGCGCTATTGCCTGCGATCAATGGACGAAGACCAGCCCAGCTGCTTTCGATATCATCAACGGTGATGTTGGCTTCTGGGAAGCGGTTGTTGACAATGCCAAGTAGATAATCTACATCTTCCTGCGTCACTTTTGGATGTTCCAAATCGCCTGTGTAGTCTGTATCGGTTGTCCCAAAGTAGGTCTTGTTTTCACGTGGGAGAACAAAGACCATACGGCCATCTCCCAAACCTGTGTCAAAGTAAACTGGCTGTGAAACCTTGATCTTACTAGAGTCAACCACCAAGTGAACTCCCTTAGTTGGACGCATTTGTGAGAATTGCGTTCCCTTATTAGACAAATTACGTACCTTGTCACTCCAAGGACCTGTCGTATTAATAACCAGACGAGCCTTGATTTCAAAGACTTGGTCTGTCAACAAATCACGAGCTACAACACCTGTAATCTTGCCACTTTCGTCAAAGAGGAAACCTTCTGCCTTAACGTGGTTGGCAATGAGGGCACCGTCTTGGTTGGCACGTTTGATATTTTCAATCACGAGACGCGCATCGTTGTTACGGAAGTCAAGGTAAACTCCACCTCCTACCAAACCTTCTTTCTTCAAGTTTGGCTGGCGTTCCAAGACTTCTTCTTTGCTCAAGACCTTGTTAGCAGCTGGCGTATTGCTAACACCTGCCAAAAGGTCGTACAAGTCCATGGCTACTTTAAGACGGAAGAGGCTAAAGGTCGCTCCATCTTCGTCGTAAACTGGCAAGAGCATTGGATCTGGTTTTGGAATATGTGGAGCGATTTGTTGAACCACTGCACGTTCAGAAACTGTATCTGATACCACTTCCACGTCGAATTGTTTGAGGTAACGCAGACCTCCGTGGACCAATTTTGTTGAACGGCTAGATGTTCCTTCTGCGAAGTCCTGCATTTCAATCAAACCAGTGTCAAGACCACTGGCTGCTGCCTGCAAAGCTACACCAGCTCCTGTAATCCCTCCACCAATAATCAAGAGATCCAAGGTGCGTTCCTGCATTTTTTTAATTGACAATTCACGTGTTTTCTTTGAAAATTCCATATTTACACACTTTCTAACTGAGTCGCTTCATTCTTAAACTGATAATTGCATCAAGAAACAGTATTAGTCGTCGATTTCCGCAAAGACTTGCGTTGCTTTCACAGCCTTCTTCCAGCCCTTATAGAGTTGTTCCTTACGCGATTCGTTCATCGATGGTTCGAAAAGTTCTCCTGTCTCGTTCAAGAGTTTCAACTCATCCAAGTCCTTCCAGTAGCCTACTGACAATCCTGCCAGGAAGGCTGCCCCTAGGGCAGTTGTTTCCAAGTTTTTAGCGCGTGCGATATCAATTCCCAAGATGTCAGCTTGGAACTGCATGAGGAAGTTGTTCATGGCTGCACCACCATCTACCTTCAAGACTTGGATAGCTGTCTGAGCATCCACTTGCATGGTGTCGATGATGTCACGTACTTGATAAGCGATAGATTGCAAAGTCGCCTTGATAAAGTCTTCTTTAGTTGTTCCACGAGTCAAGCCAAAGACAGATCCTCGAGCGTTTTGGTTCCAGTATGGTGCCCCTAGACCTGTAAAGGCAGGTACGACATAGACTTCGTCATTATTGTGAGAATTAAGAGCATATTTTTCAGACTCTGGTGAGTTTTCCACCATGCGAAGACCGTCACGAAGCCATTGAATGGCACTTCCTGCGATGAAGATAGAACCTTCCAAAGCATAGTAAACCTTGCCGTTAATACCATAACCAATCGTTGTCAAGAGATTGTTCTCAGACAACTGCATCTCTTCACCAGTGTTCATGATGATGAAGGAACCAGTTCCGTAGGTATTTTTAACCATACCAGGATCAAAAGCCAACTGACCAAAGAGGGCTGCTTGTTGGTCACCAGCCATACCAGAGATTGGTACTTCTCCACCGTAGAAATGGAATGGAGCTGTCTTGCCATAGATTTCAGAGTTAGAACGAACTTCTGGAAGCATAGCCTTAGGAATGTTGAGGATTTCTAAAATCTCATCATCCCATTTAAGATCCTTGATGTTGTAGAGCATGGTACGGGCTGCGTTGGAGTAATCAGTCACGTGAGCTGCGCCGTCAGTCAATTTCCAAACCAGCCAAGTATCAATGGTACCAAAGAGCAATTCACCCTTTTCAGCTCTCTCTTGAGCACCTTCTACATGGTCTAAAATCCAACGAACCTTAGTCGCTGAGAAGTAAGCGTCAATGATCAAACCAGTCTTTTCATGGAATTTTTCCACATAACCTTGGCTTTTCAGTTGCTCAGCCAAAGGAGCAGTTTGGCGTGATTGCCAAACGATAGCATTGTAGATAGGGAGCCCTGTTTTCTTATCCCAGACAACAGTAGTTTCACGTTGGTTGGTAATTCCGATTGCCTCGATTTGACTTGGTTTCACACCACTTTCGATGAAAGCACCCGCAATAACTGACTGAACAGAGTTCCAAATTTCATTGGCATTGTGCTCAACCCAACCTGCTTGAGGGAAAATCTGAGTGAACTCTTTTTGACTAGAGCTGACCTTTTCTCCTTTTTTGTTAAAAATGATGGCGCGAGAACTAGTAGTTCCTTGGTCAATAGCCATGATGTATTTTTCTTGTGACATGTGCTGTCCTCCTGATAAAATCTTGAGGGGGTTCCTCTTTACAGTAACTAGTATACAAAATAAAGCGCTTTCTTGTTTATCAATTTTTTTAAAATTTTTAAAAAAAGTGAGGAGATTGTGCGAATTTCACAAAAAAGACCTGAAAACTCAGGCCTTTTACTTTTAAGCAAAGAGCATCTGACGAATCTTCGCCAAATCTTCCATATCCAAATCATTTTTTAAATAATAGACCGGAGTCTGTTCTTTCTTATGAATCGGGTTGTTGGTAACCAATAAATCATAATGTCGACTGGGGTCATAGGCTTCAATAGCAATAAAACGATTGTACTCCAAATATCGTTTTAAAAGGGCCGACATTCTCGAAAAAACAAGGAAGCCTGCTGTTAGATCTAGCCCTATTCTCAGATGTTTTCCTATATTTTCTGCCATATACTCCATCAACTGAAGCCATTCCCAGAGGATTTTTTTATCTAGATCCGTCCCCTGATGAAAGGCTGGCAAGGAGGCGAAAATTTTCTGAGCAATATTTCGAAAGTCATGCTCCATCAGCAAATAAGGGTGCCGATGCTCAATCTGATACTTGTATCGATCTTGTAAGATATAGCCCTTGTAGAGATAAACTTGACCACAAAGCTGACTCAGTTCATAAGTGATATGGTCCTCTGTATAGTCTCCTAACAGCTTCTCCTTCTTCATTTCCTGGATCATTTGTGTCAGTAAAGCCGCAAGTTCTCCCCCAAATCCGAGGATGTACTCCATGGTATGAAGGGGCAAAATGCGATGAGAAAGGAGGAAAGAGAAGAAAATCATCATCTCCCCATCCTCAGTTCCTAGAGGAATGTGCTGCCCACCAAAAAAAGAAGAAGTCTTGCCAAGTAGACGAAGGTAGAAAATATTGTCAAAATACCCCCGCATTTTTTCTTCTATAACCTGAAATTGACAGGCGTTAACCCGAAGACGCTGTTGACTGATATGAGTCCAGAGAACCAAGTCCAATTTCTGGCCCGAAGACAAGCTAGCACCGCAGATTTCTTCTAAGGTAGCAATATCCTGCTTTCTCTCCGCTTTCTGCATATGACTTTCCCACTCCTGACTGGACCAAACCTTGCGGAAAAGGCAGAAATAAAAGTAACGAATCTGATGCTCTGGACCTCGCCAACGACCATTTTGGATGGATAAGTCAAACTCTGACAAAATATGATTTAGATTAGCTAAGTGGCGACCAAGCGTTGCCTCGCTAATCATCAATTCTTGAGCCAACTGATGTGCTAGGAACTGTTGGTGATAGAGAAGGTAAACCAAAATTTGGTACTTAATGGCATTGTCTAGAAACAAGCTCCGAATCTCTCTCCCCTTTGTGGCAGTACCGACAGACAGACGCAGGCTTTCATCATCCAAGTGGATGGCCAGCTCTAACCCTCTTTCCAAGGCTTTTTCGTTAATCAGAGAGATGTACTTGGTTAGAGTCGCCTTTGAAAAGCCTGTTTCTTCCATGGCTTCCTTGACGGTTGTCTGCGAATCTTGTAACAGAAAGGAAAGGACTAAAAATTGACCAGATTCGGCTTTTTCCATCAAATCACCTAAATACATTTGTTACCCCTTTCATTTTCTCCTTCAAGAATAGCATAAATCTTAGAAATGCGGAAATAATCTGTTTCTCATTTTATTTTAAAGCCGATTTCCTCGTCCTTATTCCATAGAAACAGCAAACACACGACTCCCCCTTTAGGCATTTTTATGCTAAAATAGTAGCTATGGATAAAATTATTAAAACTATATCAGAAAGTGGTTCTTTTCGTGCTTTCGTCCTTGATAGCACCGAAACCGTCCGCACTGCTCAAGAAAAACATCAAACTCAAGCCAGTTCAACTGTCGCACTTGGTCGAACTCTTATCGCTAGCCAGATTCTCGCAGCCAATGAAAAAGGAAATACCAAGCTAACGGTTAAAGTTCTTGGAACGAGCTCTCTCGGTGCCATCATCACGGTCGCAGATACTAAGGGAAATGTCAAAGGCTATGTGCAAAATCCCGGTGTTGACATCAAAAAAACTGCAACGGGTGAAGTCCTAGTCGGTCCTTTTGTCGGCAATGGCCAATTTCTCGTTATCACAGACTATGGCACTGGAAATCCTTACAACTCCATGACTCCTCTCATCTCTGGGGAAATCGGTGAAGACTTGGCCTATTACCTGACAGAAAGCCAACAAACTCCTTCAGCAGTCGGTCTCAATGTTCTTTTGGATAAAGACGACAAGGTCGAAGTTGCCGGTGGTTTTCTTCTCCAAGTATTGCCAGGAGCCAAGGAAGAAGAGATTGCTCGCTTTGAGAAACGCATCCAAGAAATGCCAGCTATCTCAACACTTTTGGAAAGCGACGACCATATCGAAGCTCTCCTCAAGGCTATCTACGGTGACGAATCCTACAAACGTCTTTCTGAAGAAGAAATTCGTTTCCAATGTGACTGCAGCAAAGATCGTTTTATGAACGCTCTTGCCAGCCTTCCAAATTCAGACCTTGAAGAAATGAAAGAGGAAGACCACGGGGTAGAAATCACTTGTCAATTCTGCCAAACTACTTATAACTTTGATGAAAACGACCTGGAGGAACTCATTCGTGACAAATCTTAATACACCTTTTATGATTGGCAATGTTGAGATTCCCAATCGTACTGTTTTAGCACCCATGGCTGGTGTCACCAACTCAGCCTTTCGTACCATCGCAAAAGAGCTCGGGGCTGGACTCGTTGTAATGGAAATGGTCTCTGACAAGGGAATCCAATACAATAATGAAAAAACTCTTCATATGCTTCATATCGATGAAGGCGAAAACCCCGTTTCTATCCAACTTTTTGGTAGTGATGAAGACAGCCTCGCACGCGCAGCAGAATTCATTCAAGAAAACACCAAGACTGATATCGTCGATATCAACATGGGCTGTCCAGTTAACAAAATCGTGAAGAACGAGGCTGGCGCTATGTGGCTCAAGGACCCAGACAAGATCTACTCTATTATCAACAAGGTTCAATCTGTCCTTGATATCCCCCTCACCGTCAAAATGCGTACTGGATGGTCGGATGCCTCCTTAGCCGTGGAAAATGCTCTCGCAGCTGAGGCTGCAGGTGTCTCTGCCCTCGCTATGCATGGACGAACTCGCGAACAAATGTATACTGGCCATGCTGACCTTGAGACCTTGCACGACGTAGCCCAAGCCCTGACAAAGATTCCATTTATCGCCAACGGTGATATCCGTACGGTCCAAGAAGCCAAACAGCGTATCGAAGAAGTCGGGGCTGACGCTGTCATGATTGGTCGCGCAGCCATGGGAAATCCTTACCTCTTTAATCAAATCAATCACTATTTTGAAACTGGAGAAATCCTCCCTGATTTGACCTTTGAAGACAAGATGAAAATCGCCTACGAGCACTTGAAACGCTTGATTAACCTCAAAGGAGAAAACGTTGCCGTTCGTGAATTCCGTGGACTCGCTCCTCACTACCTTCGGGGAACATCTGGCGCTGCCAAACTTCGTGGAGCCATTTCACAAGCTAGCACCCTGGCAGAGATTGAAGCCCTCTTGCAATTAGACAAAGCTTAATATACAAAAAACCGTAACTCGCTTGGAGTTTACGGTTTTTTAGCTCCTAGGAAATCCTAAATATTATTATTGAATCAAGGCAACGCTTGAAACTTTACCATCCGCACCTGTTGTAATTTGGATGATTTTTCCACCACCGATTTTGGCATTATACTTACCATCATCAAGGGTATAAGAGTAACCTCTGATAGAATAGTTTTCTTTCTTTCCATCTGCAGTTTCTACTGTGAATTGCCCTCCTGATGAAACCGTAATGGTTTCGCCATTCGCTCCCTTCCAGTTGCCTGCAGCTGCTGAGAAGTCACCATCCACCATGGTTAAAACTCCCTTGTAACGTTTGTTGTGTTCTGCTTGCTTGTCTTGAAGTTTGCGGTCAGTTGTTGGATCATAGCCTGACTGGTTAGACTGGGCTTGAGAGCCTTGCTGAGTTGAAGGCGCCTGAGATGGGGCTTGTTGACTAGGAGTTGCTTGTTCTTGTCTTGATTCAGGTGCTGGTTTCGCTTGTGACTGATCTGGCGTTGTAGAAGACTGACCAGAAGATGCCTGAGCCTTTTCAGATGAAACTGAGCTTGAAGATTTTTGAGTCTTGCTTTCTTTGCTAGAAGAAGCCGCTTTGGAACTTGATGACTGACTTGTCTTTGCAGAGCTGCTGCTTTGAGTGGTTTCGTTTTTATTTCCACAAGCTCCCAGTAGCAAGGTAGAAGCCAATACAGTCGCTGCCATCAATTTGATATAGGTTTTCTTTTTCATTTTTCTACTCCTTTGTAACATTTTTGAAATGTTAAGAAATCTTTTTGTAATATAATTGTAACATCGAGCCTTGAATCTGTCAACTATTTAGAGAAACTATTTTAAAAAATTTCTCTCTACTATCTCTATTCGTAATCGAAACGAAAAAATAGGAAAATTTTTTAGATTAGAACTATTTTTTTACACCACCTTTGTGTAATCGCTTGCATTGTATTAGACAAAGGAATATAATAACATTGAAATAGAATATAGGAGGTATGCTCTTATGCTAAATAAGTATTACAAGTATCTTCCTTGGTTGATTTTGGGAGCTATTGGCTCTTATCAATCAGCCACTTACTATGCGCGAACTGCATTTGATGTCTTCTATCTGACTACAGTCTTTATGATTTTCTATATCGCTTTGTTATTCCTACACGAAAAATATCTCAAGTATCGATACAAAGACTTTTTTACTCACCTGTTGAGCAATTCTAAGAAAGATAGCCATTCATAAAAAATGATGATAAATAAAAAGGTCGGGAAAAGTTCCCGGCCTCGTTTTTTATTTCAATCGATAGGTTTTTCTTGGTTTCTTTTTAGGCACTCGTTTGAGTCCGACTTCTTCTACATATTCGCCGTATTTTACGAGAAAGTTATTGCTGACGATGGGCCGACCTGGGTTGATGAGATTGACCAGTTCAGTTCCTTCGTAGACAGTGAACTCCTCTTCCAGCAGATAAAGGAAGGTCGGATTCCAGTCAAGTCGCCCTTGGATTCGTTTGATGGACTCTTGAATAATAGCATAATGGTCAAAGGCGAAGGCACTCTCCTCCAACTCTACTCCCTCTAGGAAGCACTTGCCCGTCCGAAAATCCACATCTACGAAAACCACATCCTTGGCATCGTCTCCAGCCTGAACGAGGTCTAAGGCACGACTAGGCAGGTACACCAAGTGAGCAATGGTCACCGTCCAGCCCCGTGGATCACGACCGGGGGTCGATACGGTCATCAATTGCTCGATTTTTTCTAAAGGAAGATCGAGATTGACTTCTTCTCTCACTTCGCGCTGACAGGCATGTGCAGCATCTTCTCCCTTGTCCATAAAGCCTCCAACCAGAGCCAAACAGTTTTGATAAGGGTGGGCCTTGCGACGGATCAGTAAGAGCTTGATCTTTCCTTCGACAAAGCAGTAGGCCACCATATCTACTGTCACACTTGGTTTTTCATATTGAGGGAGTTCCTGCCTGTAGTACCAGTCTAAAAACTCCTCCTGACTGGCATGGATTTCATAATATTCTTTTTCCGTCATCCCCGCTGGAATCTTCGTGTCTACCATTTTAAGCCTCCTTTCGAACTGCCTTGGTCCATTGGTACCATCCCACTAGACTATTCAGTGTGTAAACCCAGTACATTCCTTGAATGTGGATATTTTCACCCCACCAGAGGTAGATACTAAAGAGATTGGTTGCAATCCAGAAAATCCATTGCTCGCGGTAAAGACGTGTCATCAAGAGCTGACCAACACCATTGGTCGCATCGGTAACACTATCACGGAAAGGGCGAGCGCTATGGATACTTTGATAAGCCAAGCCCATACCAATCCAGATAATGGCAGTCAAGGCTAAGTACTTGAGCCAGTCAAGAACAGATAATTTCTTAGCTTCAAAGTGGGATTCTTCTGGTTTTCCTTGGTCGTTGATACGATTGGACAACCAAGCATAGAGACCAATCGGCTGCATGACAAAGAAGTAAACAGTCGTCAAAACTTCTCCATAAAAAGTCGCATTCATAGCCAAAATTAAATAAATAGCTGAGTTAATAGCCCCAAAGAGATAATTGCTTGCACGCCCTTCTGCTACCAAGATAACACAGACAATCCCCGTCCAAGATGCAAACAAGCTCAACCAGTCATGGCTTTCTGCATTTTGTGTGAACTCTAAGATCAAGGGAACACTTGACAAGGCGATGAGATACAACCACTGGACAAGGCTACGGCCGACAAAGAGATCTTGCCAGAGCAGGCGCATGATCCCTGCAAAACCGATCTTACGGGCTTCCGCATGGACGTTTTTAAAGTTTTCGATAAATTGTGTGATTTTTTTAGTTACTGTTTTCATCATTTTCTCCTAATCTGCTTGGTAAATGGCATCAATAGCCACTTTTGCTGCTTCATAATTGCCTAGGTAATCCTCCGCTAGATAAACTAAAGGAATGGTCGTTAAGTATCTCTCCCTCATCTGATCCAGATGCTGGGAAAAACTGTAGCGAATATGCTCTTCCGCCATGGTCATATCTCTAAATCCGTCATTGACATAAGAACCGACAGGCTGCACAAAGAGAATCAAGTCCCATTTTTCCTTAGCCAAGATAGAGGCAAAAAGATTGTCAAAGGTTTCTCCTGATAAGTCCTCTTGATCCTCAGCCTCCATGTAATAATCATAGTAGCCCTTGGTTACTAAGGAGTTGGTGTCAGCTATCACTAGGCCTCGATTGGCATTACTGTCAATTAACTTAGAGGTCTGGTCATACTGCCCTAAAAGGAGATAGTAGTAATCCTTTGGAGTCAATTCATCGTCGCGGACATTGTTTTTGATCTGATACTCACGCGCGTATTCCAGGCTGACCGGCGCATCGTAATACCTTGCCAAATCCTTGGCCAGAGTAGTCTTCCCATTGCTGGCACTTCCCATAATCAACACTTTCTTAGTAAACTGACGACGGAAGGGTTGAGCAATATATTTCCAATATTTGCTTGGATTTTCTCGAATCATAGTCGCTGAGATACCAAACTTTCTTTCTTGCAAGACGGTGCCAAATCCACGTTTAGATAGCTCTTGCTGGTAGTCACATTCTCCTACAAAAAAGATCAGTTCTTGCTGGGCTTCATCATAGGAAATCTCCGATAACATCTGATCCAACCACTCCTGCCAGCCCATAGGGTAACGGGGAAGGTTGGTCTCATCTAACTTGCAGACAGAGGTCAACTCATCGTCACGAAAAGCCTCTCTGATATAGCGAAATCTTTTTTGAAGAGTTAAGCCTATCTGCTCCCCTCTGTCTCCCTCATAGCCTGAAACGACTACCCAGACCTGATCACACTGCCGCTTTGCTCGCTGGATTAAATCGATATGCCCCTGATGGAGAGGGGCAAAGGTCCCAAATACCACTGCTGTTTTCTTTTTCATACATACTCACATTTTTATAATT
>URCN01000030.1:0-15783 GCA_900546335.1 uncultured Streptococcus sp. | reverse complement strand
AGTAGACTATGATCCAGTCAAGCCACAACTGAAGTTTGATTTGGCTATTTAATAACATAAAAAGAAGTTGAGATTTCTCAACTTCTTTTGTTGCTTAATGTGATACGCGACGGCGAGCTGCTTTTTTGCGGTTTTCTTCGATGAAAGCTGCTTTTTGCTCTTCTGGCTCAATCACTTTCTTTTTAATTGCGTATACTGCACCTGCAACGGCAGCGACAGTTCCTGCGACACCTGTTACAAGACCTTTAGCGAATCCTTTAGCCATGAGTCTTCCTCCTTTATCTTCCCGATCAGCCAGGCTCCTCAAGAGGTAGCATTTTTCTGACCGACCTTTTTGTGATATAATAATAGTAACGAAAAAATGGGAATTTTTCAAGGAAAAAAGATGAAAACAAAAATAATTGTGATTGTTGGACCGACTGCTGTTGGGAAAACAGCCCTGGCTATTGAAGTAGCCAAGCGCTTTGGTGGAGAGGTGGTCAGCGGTGACAGTCAGCAAGTATACAGGAGGCTAGATATTGGGACGGCCAAGGCTAGCCCAGAGGAGCAAGCAGCTGTTCCTCATCATTTGATTGATGTCAGAGAGGTGACCGAGTCTTACTCGGCTTTTGATTTTGTTTCAGAATCTAAAAAGGCTATAGAAGACATTCAAAGTCGAGGAAAACTAGCTATTATCGCTGGTGGAACAGGGCTTTATATCCAGAGCTTACTAGAGGGCTATCATTTAGGTGGGGAGACACCTCATGAGGAGATTTTAGCCTATCGCGCTAGTTTAGAGTCTTATTCAGATGAGGAATTAGTCCATCTCGTGAAGCAAGCAGGCCTTGAAATTCCCCAGTTTAACCGTCGTCGTGCCATGCGTGCCTTGGAAATTGTCCATTTTGCTCAGGATTTGGAAAATCAGGAAAGTCCTTATGAGCCATTGATTGTCTGCTTAGATGATGAGCGAAGTCAACTCTATGAGCGTATCAACCATCGCGTGGACCTCATGTTTGAGGCTGGGCTTTTGGATGAGGCTAAGTGGCTTTTTGACCATTATCCAGATGTTCAGGCTGCCAAAGGCATTGGCTACAAGGAACTATTTCCATATTTTCGTGGGGAGCAGACACTCGAGGAAGCCAGCGAGAGTCTCAAACAGGCGACTCGTCGTTTTGCTAAGCGCCAGCTGACCTGGTTCCGTAATCGCATGCAGGTGACCTTTTATCAGATAGGAGAGTCTGGTGTGAAGGACCGCATTTTAAGCCAGATTGAGGAGTTTTTAAATGATTGAAACGGAGAAAAAAGAGGAACGGGTCCTGCTGATTGGTGTTGAGCTGCAGGGCATGGACAATTTTGACCTCTCTATGGAAGAGTTGGCTAGTCTGGCTAAGACTGCTGGAGCAGTCTTAGTAGATAGTTACAGACAAAAACGAGAAAAATATGATTCCAAGACTTTTGTTGGCTCTGGTAAGTTGGAAGAGATTGCTCGAATGGTAGATGCGGAAGAAATTAGCACTGTCATCGTCAATAATCGTCTGACGCCAAGGCAGAATGTCAATTTGGAGGAAATTCTCGGTGTTAAAGTCATTGACCGTATGCAGTTGATTCTGGATATCTTTGCTATGAGAGCTCGAAGCCATGAAGGTAAGCTACAAGTTCATCTTGCACAACTCAAGTATCTCTTGCCTCGCTTGGTTGGTCAAGGAATCATGCTCAGTCGTCAGGCTGGGGGAATTGGTTCCCGTGGACCTGGTGAAAGCCAGCTGGAACTGAATCGTCGTAGTGTTCGCAACCAAATTACGGATATCGAGAGACAGCTTAAGGTGGTTGAGAAGAATCGAGCGACAGTCAGAGAAAAACGCTTGGAGTCGAGTACCTTTAAGATTGGCTTGATAGGCTACACCAACGCTGGGAAATCAACCATCATGAACACCTTGACCAGTAAGACCCAATATGAGGCAGATGAGCTATTTGCGACTCTGGATGCTACGACTAAGAGTATCCATCTTGGTGGGAATCTACAGGTAACCTTGACTGATACCGTTGGCTTTATTCAAGATTTGCCTACTGAGTTGGTGTCAAGTTTTAAGTCAACCTTGGAAGAAAGCAAGCATGTGGATCTTCTGGTTCATGTCATCGATGCCAGCAATCCTTATCACGAGGAGCATGAAAAAACGGTTCTGTCTATCATGAAAGACTTGGATATGGAGGATATTCCTCGTCTGACCCTTTATAATAAAGCGGATTTGGTGGAGGATTTCACGCCTACCCAAACGCCGTATGCCCTCATTTCTGCCAAGTCCGAGGATAGTCGTGAGAATCTGCAGACTTTGTTTTTAGAGAAAATCAAGGAGATTTTTGAAGTCTTTACCTTGCGCGTGCCCTTTTCGAAGTCTTACAAGATTCATGATTTGGAAAGTGTAGCGATTCTTGAAAATCGTGACTACCAAGATGATGGAGAAGTGATTACAGGCTACATTTCCGAGAAAAATAAATGGAGGTTAGAGGAATTTTATGACTGATATTAAAACCTTGGCTCTAAAATATGGAGGTTATACAAGTTTGGATAAGGTCTATCTGAATCAACTTCTAGATGGCAAAACAGAGCAAGAGCAGTTGGCTCTCATCACACCTCCACCGAGTGTCGTTAATGCCTACTTTGCCGAACTCTACCAGAAAAAGAGTCCTGAAGCTGCGACGGATTATTTTGCAGAACTCAGTCAGGAACTGAATCTTTACAATACTGAACCTAGTTTCACTCTAGAAAATAAGCCCTTTATTCGCCTCAATCTATCTGGTAAATCCTTTGGATTTTGCTATGAGAAAGAAGGACTAGGTCGCATTTTCTCAGAAAAAGAGGAAGCAATTACGGATGAATTACTCTTTGAGATTGCGCAAATTTTTCCCCATCAGCTCGTCTTTGAGGAGTCTGGAAAGATTTACATGAAGGAATTTGGAGAAGAAGAAGTTGTCTCTGTGGAGAGTTTGACTCCTCTGACAGACCTGGAAACCTTGGCAGATGGTCGCAAGTGTCTCAAAGGCTATAGCCAAGAGGATTTACTGCAAGAAGCTGTTGCTTTTTCTGGCAAGCGCTATTTCCGATCGGAAAACCGCACTGCTATGTTATATATTGATTAATTAGAAAGTATCGAATGGATATTCAATTTTTAGGAACGGGGGCTGGTCAGCCCTCTAAAGCCCGCAACGTTTCAAGCCTCGCCCTGAAACTCTTGGATGAGATTAACGAAGTTTGGCTCTTTGACTGTGGAGAAGGAACGCAAAATCGCATTCTGGAAACCACGATTCGACCACGGAAGGTCAGCAAAATCTTTATCACCCACCTGCATGGAGACCACATCTTTGGATTGCCAGGATTCCTTTCTAGCCGTGCTTTTCAAGCTAATGAAGAGCAGACAGATTTGGACATTTATGGACCGCAAGGAATCAAGTCATTTGTCTTGACCAGCCTACGTGTGTCAGGTTCACGCCTGCCCTATAAGATTCATTTTCATGAGTTCGACCAAGATTCTCTAGGGAAAATTCTTGAAACAGATAAATTCACGGTGTATACGGAAGAGTTGGATCACACTATTTTCTGTGTGGGTTATCGTGTCATGCAAAAGGACCTTGAAGGAACCTTGGATGCTGAAAAGCTTAAGGCTGCTGGTGTCCCATTTGGCCCACTTTTTGGAAAAATCAAAAACGGACAGGATGTTGTTCTCGAAGATGGGACTGAAATCAAGGCAGCAGACTACATCTCAGCTCCACGTCCAGGTAAGATTATCACTATCTTGGGTGATACTCGAAAAACTAATGCCAGTGTGCGTCTGGCTGTCAATGCGGATGTCCTTGTCCATGAGTCCACTTATGGTAAAGGTGATGAGAAAATTGCCCGCAATCATGGCCACTCAACCAATATACAGGCTGCTCAAGTTGCAGTAGAAGCGGGAGCCAAACGACTCTTGCTCAACCATATCAGTGCCCGTTTCCTTTCAAAAGATATCAGCCAGCTTAAGAAAGATGCTGCAACGATTTTTGAAAATGTCCATGTGGTCAAAGACTTGGAAGAAGTGGAAATCTAGTTGCTAGAGAAAGGAGAATCATGCGAACCATTCTCATTACAGGAGCTAGTGGTGGTCTAGCCCAAGAAATGGTCAAACTCTTGCCAAATGACCAACTCATCTTACTTGGTAGAAATAGAGAAAAATTAGCTCAACTATACGGTAATCATCCTCAGGCAGAATTGATTGAGATTGATATTACCGATGCTCAAGCCTTAGAAGAACTAGTTGCTGAACTCTATCAGCGTTATGGCAAGATTGATGTCTTGATTAACAATGCTGGTTATGGAATTTTTGAAGATTTTGATAAGCTTTCAGATCAAGACATCCACCGGATGTTTGAGGTTAATACCTTTGCTTTGATTAATCTGTCTCGTTTGGTTGCTTCTCGTATGAAGGAGATTCGAAAAGGGCATATCATCAATATCGTCAGCATAGCAGGATTAATTGCGACTGCTAAGTCCAGTCTTTACTCAGCGACCAAGTTTGCGGCTATTGGATTTTCAAATGCTCTGCGCCTCGAACTCATGCCCTATGGTGTCTATCTAACGACGGTCAATCCAGGACCGATTCGTACTGCCTTTTTTGACCAAGCGGACCCAGATGGGAGCTACCTCAAGTCGGTTGACCGCTTTCTTTTAGAACCAGATGCAGTGGCTAGAAAGATTGTCAAAATCATAGGAAAAAACAAACGGGAACTCAATCTCCCAGTTTTGTTGAATCTAGCCCATAAGTTTTATACCCTCTTTCCCAAGCTAGCTGATAAGTTGGCAGGGGGAATCTTTAATTATAAGTAAAAGAAGTTCCTTACAAAAGGAGCTTTTTTATAATATTTAACTGAGTGCCAAAAAAATGTTTGTTTTCGTTCTAAATCTACATTCACTTTTTTTGGAATCTTCTACAAATTTTAGAAAAAACAATCAAAAATATGATTTTTTGTGTTTAGGGTATTGAAATTTCCTATATTATTTTATAAAATAAGGGTAAAAGGCTATGAAAAGTAATACGCTTACAAGGAAATGAAAGCGGTTACTAAAGGAGGATTTTATGGAAAAAGGCCATTGGAATCGTAAAAGAGTCTACAGCATTCGTAAGTTTGCTGTAGGAGCTTGCTCTGTCATGATTGGAATCTGTGTGGTTCTATTTGGAGGAAGTGTCATTGGAGAATCCACCAGTTTTTGCCGATGAAACTCCTATCGCTCACACTGTGGAACAAGCAAAATAGGAAAGTCCGGCAGTGGAGGAAAAAGAAAATCAAGCTGTAGCAGAGCACAAGGATGCTGCAAGTGTCAACCAAAGTCAAGCTACTGCTATTGAAGCAAGTAAACCAGAGATGAAAGAAGATGAACCTGTAACTCCTAAAGAGGAAAAAGCATCTTCTAAACCTGAAGAAAATGATCCAAAGGTAGAATCACAAGCTTCAAGTCAAGAAAAAACTGTTAAGGAAGATTTGAAAGCTGCGACAAATGAAGAAGTAAATCAAATGATTGAAGACAGAAAAGTGAATTTTAATCAAAATTGGCACTTTAAACTCAATGCGAATCCTAAAGAAGCTGTGAAACCAGATGCCGATGTATCAACATGGCAAAAATTGGATCTCCCACACGACTGGAGTATCTTTAACGATTTTGACCATCAGTCCCCTGCCCAAAATGAAGGTGGACAGCTCAATGGTGGTGAAGCTTGGTATCGCAAGACCTTTAAGCTCGATGAAAAAGACCTTAAGAAAAATGTTCGTGTCACTTTTGATGGTGTCTATATGGACTCTCAAGTCTATGTCAATGGCCAGTTAGTGGGGCATTATCCAAATGGTTATAACCAGTTCTCATACGATATCACCAAATACCTTCACAAAGATGGTCGTGAGAATGTGATTGCTGTCCATGCGGTTAACAAACAGCCAAGTAGCCGTTGGTACTCAGGTAGTGGTATCTACCGTGATGTGACCTTGCAAGTGACAGATAAGGTTCATGTTGAGAAAAATGGGACAACCATCTTAACACCAAAGCTAGAACAACAGCAACATGGCAAGGTTGAAACTCATGTAGCAAGCAAAATCGTCAATACAGATGATAAAGACCATGAACTGCTGGCAGAGTATCAAATCGTTGAACGTGGTGGTCAGGCTGTAACAGGTTTGGTTCGTACAGCGAGCCGTACCTTGAAAGCACATGAGTCAACAAGTCTTGATGCGATTTTAGAAGTTGAACAACCAAAACTCTGGACCGTTTTAAATGACAAACCTGCCTTGTATGAACTGGTTACGCGTGTTTACCGTGACGGTCAATTGGTTGATGCTAAGAAAGATTTGTTTGGTTACCGTTACTATCATTGGACTCCAAATGAAGGTTTCTCTTTGAATGGTGAACGCATTAAATTCCATGGTGTTTCCTTGCACCATGACCACGGAGCGCTTGGAGCAGAAGAAAACTATAAGGCAGAATACCGTCGTCTCAAACAAATGAAGGAGATGGGCGTTAACGCCATCCGTACAACTCATAACCCTGCAAGTCCACAGACCTTGCAAATCGCAGCAGAACTTGGTTTGCTGGTTCAGGAAGAGGCCTTTGATACGTGGTATGGTGGTAAGAAACCTTATGACTACGGACGTTTCTTTGAAAAAGACGCTACTCACCCAGAAGCTAGAAAAGGTGAAAAATGGTCTGACTACGATCTTCGTACCATGGTCGAAAGAGATAAAAATAACCCAGCTGTCTTCATGTGGTCTATCGGAAACGAAATCGGTGAAGCCGATGGAAAGGCTCACTCTCTTGCAACGGTTAAACGCTTAGTAAAAGTGATTAAAGATGTTGATACTACACGTTATGTTACTATGGGAGCAGATAAGTTCCGCTTTGGTGATGGTAGCGGTGATCATGAGAAAATTGCTAATGAACTGGATGCAGTTGGTTTCAACTATTCAGAAGACAACTACAAGAAACTTCGTGCGAAACATCCAAACTGGTTGATTTATGGTTCAGAAACATCTTCTGCAACCCGTACACGCGGTAGCTATTATCGTCCTGAAAGTGAATTAAAACATAGTAACGGACCTGAACGTCATTACGAACAGTCTGACTATGGTAATGACCGGGTTAACTGGGGTAAAACGGCAACAGATTCATGGACCTTTGACCGTGACAACGCTGGCTATGCTGGACAGTTTATCTGGACAGGTACGGACTATATCGGTGAGCCTACACCATGGCACAACCAAAACCAAACTCCTGTTAAGAGCTCTTACTTTGGTATCGTAGATACAGCTGGTATTCCAAAAAATGACTTTTATCTCTACCAAAGCCAATGGGTTTCTGCCAAGAAGAAACCGATGGTACACCTTCTTCCTCACTGGAACTGGGAAAATAGAGAATTAGCAGACAAAGTTGCTGACTCAGAAGGTAAGATCCCAGTTCGTGCCTACTCAAACGCTGCAAGTGTTGAATTGTTCTTGAACGGTCAATCTCTCGGTGTTAAAAAGTTCAACAAAAAACAAACTAGTGATGGTCGTACCTACCAAGAAGGTGCCAATGCTAAGGAACTCTATCTTGAGTGGAAGGTTGCTTACCAACCAGGTACCTTAGAAGCAGTAGCTCGTGATGAAGCTGGTAAAGAAATTGCACGTGACAAGATTACCACTGCAGGTCAACCTGCAGGTGTTCGTCTCATCAAGGAAGAACACGCAATCGCTGCAGATGGAAAAGACTTGACTTACATCTACTATGAAATCGTAGACAGCCAAGGAAATGTGGTACCAACTGCCAATAATTTGGTTCGTTTCCAATTGCATGGACAAGGTCAACTGGTTGGTGTTGATAATGGGGAACAAGCCAGCCGTGAACGCTACAAGGCGCAACCAGACGGTTCTTGGATCCGTAGAGCCTTTAACGGTAAAGGGGTTGCCATTGTCAAATCAACTGAACAAGCAGGTAAATTCACCCTTACTGCCCACTCTGATCTCTTGAAATCGGACCAAGTCACTGTCTTTACAGGTAAGAAAGAAGATCAAGAAAAGACTGTTTTAGGTACAGAAGTACCAAAAGTACGTACTGTTATTGAGAAAGAGCCAAAAATGCCGAAGACAGTCGGTTTTATCTACAGTGATGGCAGTCGTGAAAAACGTCCAGTCACTTGGTCTTCAGTTGATGTGAGCCAAGCAGGAGTTGTGACTGTTAAAGGTATGGCAGACGGACGCGAAGTTGAGGCCCGTGTCGAAATTCTAGCAATCGCAAATGAGCTTCCAACTGTTAAGCGTGTTGCTCCAGGAACAGACTTGAGCGCTGTTGACAAATACGTTTCTATTGCTGTTACGGATGGAAGCGTACAAGAATACGAAGTTGATAAGTGGGAGATTTCGGAAGCAGATAAAGCTAAACTGTCAGTTGCAGGATCACGTATTCAAATGACTGGTCAACTGGGTGGTGAGACTATTCACGCTACCCTTGTGGTAGAAGAAGGTAATCCTGCGGCTCCTGCAGTACCAAATGTAACTGTTGGTGGCGAATCTGTCACTGGTCTTACTACTCAAAATCCAATGCAATACCGCACTCTTGCTTATGGCGCTAAGTTACCAAAAGTCACAGCAAGTGCTGAAAATGCAGCTGTTACAGTGGTGCAAGCAAGCGTAGCAAACGGCATGCGTGCAAGCATCTATGTTCAACCAAAAGATGGTGGCCCTCTTCAAACCTATGCAATTCAATTCCTTGAAGAAGCACCAAAAATTGACCACTTGAGGTTACAAGTAGAGAAAGCTGACGGTCTTAAAGAAGATCAAACAGTGAAATTGTCTGTCCTTGCCCACTATCAAGACGGAACACAAGCAGTTTTACCAGCAGATAAAGTGAACTTCTCTACAAGTGGTGAAGGGGAAGTCGCAGTTCGTAAAGGAATGCTTGAGTTGCATAAGCCAGGAACAGTCACTCTGAAAGCGGAATATGAGGGAGCTAAAGGCCAAGTTGAACTCACTATCCAAGCCAATACTGAGACGAAGGTTGCGCAATCTATCCGTCCAGTAAATGTAGTGACAGACTTGCATCAAGAACCAAGCCTTCCAGCAACAGTAACAGTTGAGTATGACAAAGGTTTCCCTAAAGCCCACAAAGTCACTTGGGAAGCTATTCCAAAAGAAAAACTAGACCACTATCAAACCTTTGAAGTTCTAGGTAAAGTTGAAGGGATTGACCTTGAAGCGCGTGCTAAAGTCTCTGTAGAAGGTATCGTTTCGGTTGAAGAAGTCAGTGTGACAACACCAATCGCTGAAGCACCACAATTACCAGAAAGTGTTCGTACCTACGATTCAAATGGTCACGTTTCATCTGCCAAGGTTACATGGGATGCGATTCAATCAGACCAATACGCCAAGGAAGGTGTCTTTACAGTTAATGGTCGCCTAGAAGGTACGCAATTAACAACTAAACTTCATGTTCGTGTGTCTGCTCAAACTGAGAAGGGAGCAAATATTTCTGACCAATGGACCGGTTCCGAATTGCCACTGGCTTTTGCTTCAGACTCAAATCCAAGCGACCCTGTTTCAAATGTTAATGACAAACTCATTTCCTACAATAACCAACCAGCTAACCGTTGGACAAACTGGAATCGTAAGAAAGACGCATCCGTAGGAGTTCTCTTTGGTGACTCTGGTATTTTGAGCAAACGTTCCGTTGATAACTTAAGTGTAGGATTCCACGAGGACCATGGAGTTGGTGTACCGAAGTCTTATGTCATTGAATACTATGTAGGTAAAGAAGTGCCTAGTACTCCTAAGAATCCTAGCTTTTTAGAAACTGAAAATCATGTCTTTAACGATCCTGCAAACTGGAAAGAGGTAAGCAATCTCAAAGCCCCAGCTCAACTCAAGGCTGGAGAAATGAATCATTTCAGCTTTGATAAAGTTGAGACCTATGCTGTCCGTATTCGTATGGTGAGAGCAGACAACAAACTTGGAACGTCTATTACGGAAGTGCAAATCTTTGCGAAACAAGTTGCGGCAGCCAAACAAGGACAGACAAGAATCCAAGTTGACGGTAAAGACTTAGCAAACTTCAACCCTGATTTGACTGACTACTACCTTGAGTCTGTAGATGGAAAAGTTCCTGCAGTAACAGCAAGTGTTAGCAACAATGGTCTCGCTACCGTCGTTCCAAGCGTTCGTGAAGGTGAGCCGGTACGTGTTATCGCTAAGGCTGAAAATGGCGACATCCTAGGAGAATACCGTCTACACTTTACAAGTAATAAAGACTTGCTCTCTCGTAAACCAGTTGCCGCGGTCAAACAAGCTCGCTTGCTACAAGTAGGACAACCACTTGACTTGCCAACTAAGGTTCCTGTTTATTTCACAGGTAAAGACGGTTACGAAACAAAAGACTTGGCAGTTGAATGGGAAGAAGTTCCAGCAGAAAATCTGACAAAAACAGGTCAATTTACTGTTCGAGGTCATGTCCCTGGTAGTGATCTTGTTGCTGAGTTCACTGTACGAGTAACAGACAAACTAGGCGAGTCTCTCTCAGATAACCCTAACTACAATGAAAATGGAAACCGTGCATTTGCCTCTGCTACTAATGATATTGACAAGAATTCAAAAGATAGAATTGATTACATCAATGATGGTAATCAGGATGAGAGTCGTCGTTGGACAAACTGGTCAGCAACACCTTCAGCTAATCCAGAAGTTTCAGTAGGTGTTATTTTCCGTGAAAATGGTAAGATTGTAGAGCGTACTGTTGCGCAAGCCAAACTTCGCTTCTTTGCTGACAGTGGTACGGACGCACCATCTAAACTCGTATTGGAACGTTATATTGGTCCAGAGTTTGAAGTGCCGACATATTATTCTAACTATCAAGCTTATGACGCAACTCACCCATTCAACAAACCAGAGAACTGGGAGACGGTTCCTTATAAAGCTGACAAAGAAATCCAGGCTGGTGATGACATCAACCTAACATTTAAAGCAGTAAACGCTAAAGCTTTGAGATGGCGCATGGAACGAAAAGCAGACAAGAAAGGAATTGCTCTTGTTGAAACGACTTTCTTGGCTCCAAGTGAAAAAGCCAAAGATAGCACTCAATCGAAGATTCTTGTAGATGGAAGAGAACTTCCTGACTTCGCTGAAGATCGTCAAGACTACCAAATCACCTATAAAGGTCAACGTCCAAAAGTTTCAGTTGAAGAAAGCAATCAAGTGGCTTCAACAGTTGTAGATAGTGGAGACGATAGCCTTCCTGTACTTGTTCGCCTTGTTTCAGAAAGTGGCAAACAAGTCAAGGAATATCGTATCCAGTTGACCAAGGAAAAACCAGTTTCTGAGAAGACAGTTGCTGCTGTCCAAGAAGATCTTCCAAAACTCGAATTTGTTGAAAACGATTTGGCCTACAAGACAGTTGAGAAAAAGGATCCAAAGCTGTATCTAGGAGAAACTTGTGTAGAACAAGAAGGAAAAGTTGGTAAAGAACGTATCTTCGCATCGATGAATCCTGACGGCACTAAGGGAGAAAAACTTCGCGAAGTGGTAGAGGCTCCGACAGACCGCATCGTCTTGGTTGGAACAAAACCAGGAACCTCTCTTCCAGAAGACGAAGTGAAGAACCTTGTCCTTGACAGACCAGAACTTGTAATCGAAGAAGAAACAATTGACTTCAAGGTTCAGGAACGTAAGTCTGATAAGTTGTATCTAGGAGAAACTCGTGTAGAACAAGAAGGAGTAGTCGGTAAGGACCGGATCTTCACAGCGGTTAATCCTAGTGGAAGTAAGGAAGAAAAACTCCGTGAAGTGGTAGAGGCTCCGACAGACCGCATCGTCTTGGTTGGAACCCAACCAGGAACCTCCCTTCCAGAAGATGAAGTGAAGAACCTGGTCCTTAACAGACCAGAACTTGTAATCGAAGAAGAAACAATTGATTTCAAGGTTCAGGAACAAAAGAATGATCAGCTTCCAGCGGGTCAAACTCGTGTTCTCCAAGAAGGTCAAAAAGGTATCCGTGTTCACTTGATCGAAGTTGAAAATGGCAAGCGAACTGAAAAAGAAAGCTATGATAAAGTTATAGCTCAAGATCGCATCGTAGAAGTTGGTACGGCTGGTGAAACAACTAAACCAGTAGTACCACAAGAAGATACAAAACCACAAGTATCAGAAAAAGCAGATACAAAAGAAATCTCCTCAAGTGAAGCTAGTCAAGCTCAAGAAGAACAGTTACCAAATACAGGAAGTACAGAAAGTCAAGCAGCTCTAGCAGCAGGTTTAGCTCTTCTTGGTTTGAGTGCAGGTCTAGTGGCCACTAAAGGTAAAAAAGAAGACTAGAATGAATAAGTATTTCTTCTAATTGTATCTCAGAAAGACCAGGGAAACCTGGTCTTTTTAATAGGTAGAAGCATTCTCTCTAGAGAAATTTAACGTTTATGAAATTAGATAACCAAAATGATAAAATCACTATCTGGTATCGAAAACGAGGTGAACTTATTTTTTAAAAAATAGCGGTAAAATATACCAGATTGTGTTTTGATGATAGGAGAAAACGATACAATAAATTGATGGGGAATTCGATAAGAAAATATGAATTTTAAATAGTAAAATAAATTTTAAAAAATGTTTGATGTTTCTAGCCTTTTTTTAAATAGTATGATAAAATGTGAAAGTAATGTAGCTATAAATTTTTACTTGAAAAAGGGAAATGGTGATTAGTTGGGGACAATCATTTAGTTTACTATTACATTGTACATTTACAACTGAATATTATAAGAAAGGAAGATTAAATGAACAAGAAAATAAGATCTTGGATTCAGATCCTTATTCTTTGTTTGGGAGTTATTCTCCAATCATTTGCCCCTCTGACGCAAGTACATGCGACAGAGTATAATGATGTGATCACTAGTGTTGGTGTTGAGAACAAATCAGGTGAAGCATTAACGCAAGGATTGGATATTTGGCAAGATTTTCGTCTTACTGCCAATTTTGAGTTGCCAGATAATACGGTACGTGAAGGTGACACAACAACACTTCAGTTACCATCTGAAATTGCTTTTGCTAATTCATCAGACATTGAACTACGGGATGCCTCTAATAACCTTGTAGCTACAGGTCGTTTAGACGCAACTAGCAAAACAATTACTCTCACTTATACAAAATTTGTTGAGAATAATTCTGGCGTTAGGGGGAAATTCTTTGTCTATGTCCGAGTTGACCATGACGTTGTTTCAGAAGAAAAAGACGTTGATGTCAACATTACTGTAGGACATAGAGTTCTATTTGCAGGGAAAATCCGTTATAACGGCCCTCCAGGGAAATACGACTCGAAAATCGAAAAGAGTTCATTTCAACAGGGAGGAGATCCTAACAATGTAATCCGCTATAACATTACTGTAAACCGCAATATGGCGAACTACAGTGATGTTACTATCAAAGATGCCTTCTCATCTCCAAATATGAAATTCCTACCAGATACTTTTCGTATTTATAAAGTAAACTGGAGCTGGAATAACGGAGACTGGAAATGGTCCGATGCTCAGGATATGACTGAAACCTTTAAAAACCAACTAGTGGTAAATGCGAATGGTGATGGTTTCACCCTTCCTTTAGGAGATACTAATGGTTTTGGTTATATGATTGAATATCAAGCTAAAGCGAATTATGATCTAGTCGATGGTGAGGAAATCACGAACGTAGCCAACATGAGCTACAATGGTAGTGAGTATGAACAATCAACTAGCACACGTACCTACCAGATTGCAGGTGGTGTTGCGGAAGGATATGTTTTCACCATTAAAATTCATAAGGTAGACGAAGCAGGCCAACCATTGCAAGGCGCAGTTTTTGAAGTAATTCGTGATCGTAACCAAGCCGTTGTTGGACGATTGACAACAGATTCTGATGGTAACGCTAGTGTAGGTAGATTGCTACGAGATAACTATACGATTCGTGAAGTAACGCCTCCTCTTGGCTATGACAAATTAACTGAAGATATTAAAATTTCTCCAGATGAGTTTGGTTCAGACAAATCAGTAGAACGTCGAATTGAAAATAAGAAGACACCTCCGAAGACTCCAATTGAAAAAGAGATTACTTTCAAAAAGGTGGATCCAAATGGAAAAGAAATTCCAGGAGCGGAACTGAAAATCTATAGTGGAGATACAGTCAATCTTGAAGAGGCACCTGTTGCAGACTGGACTACTGTAGCTGACACTTCTAAAGTGATTAAGCTGGCACCAGGGACCTACACTCTAAGAGAGTTCGAAGCTCCAGAGGGATATCAAATTGTGGGAGATATTACTTTTACTGTTAATGCTGACGGTTCTATCACTATTAAGAATAAGGGAGCTGATGACACTGTTCTTGCAGTTGGTCCAGTTCTGACTATCACAGATAAGGAAGACACTACTCCAAAAGAAATTACCTTCAGTAAGGTAAACCTTGGAGGAAATGAAATTCCAGGTGCACAAATTAAGATCTACAAGGGCGAAAAAGCTGAAGGTACAGCCGTAGAAAGCTGGACTTCAACTGACCAACCTAAGCAACTAAATCTTGAACCAGGCATCTACACCTTCCATGAGGAAGCAGCCCCAACTGGTTACCTCAAAGTAACGGATATCACTTTCCAAGTCAAAACTGACGGCACAGTGGCAGTGATAAACGTTGGTGAGAAAGACTCTAAGGGTGAAGACAACAAAGTCGTCACCAACGGCTCAACTGTTACAGTAACCGACAAAGACGATGATAGTCCAAAAGCTATTACTTTCAGTAAAGTTAACCTTGGCGGTACAGAAATTGCAGGAGCTCAAATCAAGATCTACAAGGGCGATAAGGCAGAAGGCACAGCCGTAGAAAGCTGGACTTCAGAAGCTGGTAAGTCTAAAGATCTCAACTTGGCTCCAGGAACTTACACCTTCCATGAGGAAGCAGCTCCAACAGGTTACCTCAAAGTAACGGACATCACTTTCCAAGTCAAACATGATGGCACAGTGGAAGTGACAAATGTTGGTGAGAAAGACTCTAAAGGTGAAGAAAACAAAGTCGTTACAAATGGCTCAACAGTAACAGTAACGGATAAAGACGATGACCTTCCACGTAAGATTACCTTTAGCAAGGTAAATCTAGCGGGTGAAGAAATCGCGGGTGCAAAAATCCAAATTTTCCGAGGAGAAAAAGTTGCAGGTAATCCTGTGGCTGAATGGACTTCAAAAGCCAATCAATCACATGTACTTGATTTGACTCCGGGAGTATATACTTTCCATGAAGAAGCCGCTCCAACTGGATACTTAGCAGTAACAGATATTACATTCCAAGTTAACTACGACGGAACTGTAACAGTGGTAAATGCTAGTGGAAATCAGGTTGAGTTCAAGGATGGTAAGTTAGTAGTAACGGACCAAACTGAACCAGAAAATCCTAACCTACCAAACACTGGAAGTGAATCTGGACAAGCTGCATTAGCAGCAGGTTTAGCTCTTCTAGCTTTATGTGCAGGTCTTGTAGCAACTAAACGAAGAAAAGAAGACTAATCTCATTTAGTAGCAAAAGATACAGTGCAAATTGAAGTAGGTCAAAAAGAGTCATATCTTGGAGAGGATCATTTGGTCCTCTCTTTTTTGATATGCAAAGTGATAAGAATTCTATTTTTAAAATTTTCAAAATTATAGAAGTTAAAAGAGTTACGCTTGATAACTTTGAGGAAGCTGTTATTAGTCTTTAATTTTTCATTTAAGTAAGTAGGGAAATTTCATTGTATTAATAATCTTGTTACTGTCTTTAAAAACAGTT
>URCN01000029.1:0-15880 GCA_900546335.1 uncultured Streptococcus sp. | reverse complement strand
TTGATGATCTCAATCGGTAAATCAATCGTGATGATCGACCCAAACCTTGCTCCTCTAGTGATTACAGGTGGAATCCTTGAGCAAATTGGTTGGGGGGTTATCGGTAACCTTCATATCTTGTTTGCCCTTGCTATTGGGGGAAGCTGGGCAAAAGAACGTGCAGGTGGTGCATTTGCAGCCGGACTTGCCTTTATCTTGATTAACCGTATTACAGGTACTATCTTCGGTGTTACAGGTGATATGTTGAAAAACCCTGAAGCAATGGTTACTACCTTCTTTGGTGGTTCAATCAAAGTTGCTGACTACTTTATCAGCGTTCTTGAGGCACCAGCGCTTAACATGGGGGTTTTCGTAGGGATTATCTCTGGTTTTGTTGGAGCAACAGCTTATAACAAATACTACAACTTCCGTAAACTTCCTGATGCCCTTTCATTTTTCAATGGTAAACGTTTCGTACCATTCGTCGTTATTCTTCGTTCAACTATTGCAGCGATTGTACTTGCTGCCTTTTGGCCAGTAGTTCAAACAGGTATCAACAACTTTGGTATTTGGATTGCCAACTCACAAGAAACTGCTCCAGTCCTTGCACCATTCTTGTATGGTACTTTGGAACGTTTGCTCTTGCCATTCGGTCTTCACCACATGTTGACAATCCCAATGAACTATACAGCTCTTGGTGGAACATACGAAGTGTTAACTGGTGCAGCAAAAGGAACACAAGTATTTGGTCAAGATCCACTTTGGCTTGCATGGGTAACTGACCTTGTTAACCTTAAAGGTTCAAATGCTGACCAATACCAACACCTTCTTACAACAGTCACTCCAGCTCGTTTCAAAGTTGGACAAATGATCGGTTCATTTGGTATCTTGATGGGTGTTATCGTTGCTATCTACCGTAATGTTGATGCAGACAAGAAACATCAATACAAAGGGATGATGATTGCGACAGCTCTTGCAACATTCTTGACAGGGGTTACTGAACCAATCGAGTACATGTTCATGTTCATCGCGACTCCTCTTTACCTTGTATACTCACTAGTTCAAGGTGCTGCCTTTGCTATGGCAGATATTGTTCACCTTCGTGTCCACTCATTCGGTTCAATTGAATTCTTGACTCGTACACCATTGGCAATTAATGCTGGTATTGGTATGGATATTGTTAACTTTATCTGGGTAACTGTTCTCTTTGCGGTTATCATGTACTTCATTGCCAACTTCATGATCAAGAAATTCAACTACGCAACTCCAGGACGTAACGGAAACTACGAAACAGCTGAAGGAGCATCAGAAGAAGCAACTCCTGGAACTCCAAAAGTCGCAGCAGCTTCTCAAGCCGTAAATATCATTAACCTTCTTGGTGGTCGTGCAAATATCGTAGATGTGGATGCATGTATGACTCGTCTTCGTGTAACTGTTAAAGATGCAGATCGCGTTGGTACTGAGGAACAATGGAAAGCAGAAGGAGCTATGGGTCTTGTCATGAAAGGACAAGGTGTCCAAGCTATCTACGGACCAAAAGCTGACGTATTGAAATCTGATATCCAAGATATTCTTGACTCAGGTGAAATTATTCCTGAAACTCTTCCAAGTCAAATGACAGAAACTCAACAAAATACTGTCCATTTCAAAGGTGTAACTGAGGATGTTTACTCAGTAGCTGACGGTCAAGTTGTTGCTTTAGAACAAGTAGAAGATCCAGTTTTTGCTCAAAAAATGATGGGTGATGGATTTGCAGTAGAACCAGCAAATGGTAACATTGTATCTCCAGTTACTGGTACTGTATCAAGTATCTTCCCAACAAAACACGCTCTTGGTCTTGTCACTGACTCAGGTCTTGAAGTACTTGTTCATATTGGTTTGGATACAGTAAGTCTTGAAGGAAAACCATTTACTGTTCATGTCTCTGAAGGACAAAAAGTTGCTGCTGGTGATCATCTTGTCACAGCTGACTTGGATGCTATTCGAGAAGCAGGACGCAAAACATCAACAGTGGTTGTCTTCACAAATGGTGATGTCCTCAAATCAGTTAAATTAGAACAAACAGGTTCTCTTGCAGCTAAAACAGCAGTTGCTAAAGTAGAATTGTAATATACTTGGGGTTGGAAGCTGTTTTCCAACCTCTTGTTTTAGGAGAAAAGCATGAAATTTCTAACACTCAATACCCACAGTTGGATGGAGAAGGAAGCAGAGGAAAAATTCCAAATCTTACTCCAAGACATTCTCGATAAGGATTATGATTTGATTTGTTTCCAAGAAATTAATCAAGAAATGACTTCGCCTGAGGTAGAGGTTAACAATCACTATCAAGCTTTACCATCAGCAGAACCCGTTCATCAGGATCACTATGTCCGACTTCTGGTCGAAAAATTGGCTGAGAAAGGGAAAAACTACTACTGGACTTGGGCTTACAATCATATTGGCTATGACCGCTACCATGAAGGCGTAGCAATCTTATCCAAAACACCTATTAAGGCGCGTGAGATTTTAGTATCAGATGTAGATGATCCAACGGACTACCATACTCGTCGCGTTGCCTTGGCTGAGACAGAGGTTGAAGGCAAGGAACTGGCTCTTGCAAGCGTTCATCTCTCTTGGTGGGATAAAGGTTTCCAAGAAGAATGGGCACGATTTGAGGCTGTACTAAAAGAGTTGAAGAAACCTCTAATTTTAGCGGGTGATTTTAATAATCCAGCTGGTCAGGAAGGCTATCAAGCGATTTTAGCTAGCCCATTAGGATTACAAGACGCGTTTGAAGTTGCGAAAGAAAGAAGTGGTAGCTATACCGTTCCACCAGAAATTGATGGTTGGAAAGGCAATACTGAACCACTACGAATCGACTACGTCTTTACGACCAAAGAGTTAGTCCACAAGTCAGTGATCATTATGGTTTGAATGCTGTATTGACCTGGAAATAATGAAAGAGGTTGGAATCAGAGGTTCCAACCTTTTAAGCTACTTGAATCTTTACTACAGAACTGAGACTCAAATGGGGCTACTGCAATAGGACAAAATATGGTATAATTGAAAGGATAGAATCGAGGATAGTATGTCATTTAAGAAATTTCAATTTAAAAATTATATAGTAGAAGCCTTGGAGGAGTTGAAATTTGCAACTCCTACAGAGGTACAAGAAAAATTAATCCCTATTGTACTGGCAGGACGTGACTTGGTGGGCGAGTCGAAAACTGGTTCAGGAAAGACTCATACTTTCTTATTACCAATTTTCCAGCAATTAGATGAAACTAGCGATAGTGTGCAAGCGGTCATTACTGCACCAAGTCGTGAGTTGGCCACTCAAATATACCAAGCAGCTCGTCAGATTGCAGCTCACTCAGATGTCGAAGTTCGTGTGGTTAATTATGTGGGTGGTACGGATAAGGCGCGTCAGATTGAAAAACTTGCCAGCAACCAGCCTCATATCGTTATCGGAACGCCAGGTCGCATCTATGACTTGGTCAAATCTGGTGATTTGGCTATTCACAAGGCCAAGACTTTTGTAATTGATGAAGCGGATATGACCTTGGATATGGGATTCTTGGAAACCATTGATAAGATTGCAGGAAGCCTTCCAAAAGACTTGCAATTCATGGTCTTTTCAGCAACTATTCCACAAAAATTGCAACCGTTCTTGAAAAAATACTTGTCAAATCCGATCATGGAAAAAATCAAGACTAAGACAGTCATCTCAGATACCATTGATAACTGGTTGATTTCGACCAAGGGCCGCGACAAGAACGCTCAAATTTATCAGTTGACTCAGTTGATGCAGCCTTATTTAGCTATGATTTTTGTTAACACAAAAACGCGTGCTGATGAATTACATGCCTACTTGACTGCTCAAGGATTGAAGGTAGCAAAGATTCATGGAGATATTGCTCCTCGTGAACGCAAACGGATCATGAATCAGGTGAAAAATCTGGATTTTGAGTACATTGTTGCAACAGACTTGGCAGCGCGTGGAATTGACATTGAAGGGGTCAGCCATGTTATCAATGATGCCATTCCGCAAGACTTGTCTTTCTTTGTTCACCGTGTTGGACGTACTGGACGCAACGGACTGCCTGGTACAGCGATTACCCTTTACCAGCCTAGTGATGACTCGGATATCCGTGAGTTGGAGAAATTAGGAATCAAGTTTACTCCTAAGATGGTCAAAGACGGAGAGTTTCAAGATACCTATGACCGTGATCGTCGTGCTAATCGTGAAAAGAAGCAGGATAAGCTTGATATCGAAATGATTGGCTTGGTCAAAAAGAAAAAGAAAAAAGTCAAACCAGGCTATAAGAAGAAGATTCAATGGGCGGTGGATGAAAAACGTCGCAAAACCAAGCGTGCTGAAAATCGTGCACGTGGCCGTGCAGAGCGTAAAGCTAAACGCCAAACATTTTAAAAACTCAGTAGAATCACCTGATTCTACTGAGTTTTTATTTAGAGAAAATACTGCAAAAAAAAGTAAAAAGTGGTATAATGATAAGGTTATATAGTCCCGATAAGATGGTAGAAATTTCTATCAGTACTTTGTAACTCGCAAAGAATGACGGCTCCAAAGTCGCTCGTCCTTCTACGGTTGCCGCTATAACGCGATCACCCTATGCGCCTTACTAGCTTCAGAAATAAAAAAGTATCGTTTTTATTTCTTTCGCGTCGTAACTCTTAGACGATAGAAATACCTATCAGTACTTTGTAACTCTATAACAATATTTTTTAAGGGGGGACATTTTTATGTCAGAACGTAAATTATTCACGTCTGAATCTGTATCTGAGGGGCATCCAGATAAGATTGCAGACCAAATTTCAGATGCGATTTTGGATGCTATTTTAGCTAAAGATCCAGATGCGCACGTTGCTGCTGAGACAGCTGTATACACAGGTTCGGTCCATGTTTTTGGTGAAATTTCTACGAATGCCTACGTGGATATTAACCGTGTGGTTCGTGATACCATTGCAGAGATTGGTTATACCAATACAGAGTATGGTTTTTCTGCGGAGACAGTGGGAGTTCATCCGTCACTTGTTGAGCAGTCACCAGATATCGCCCAAGGTGTTAACGAAGCCTTGGAGGTTCGTGGGAATGCAGATCAAGATCCGCTTGACTTGATTGGTGCTGGAGACCAAGGTCTTATGTTTGGGTTTGCGGTGGATGAGACAGAAGAACTCATGCCTTTACCAATCTCACTCAGCCACAAGTTGGTTCGTCGTTTGGCAGAACTTCGTAAGTCTGGTGAAATCAGCTATCTCCGTCCAGATGCTAAATCACAAGTTACGGTTGAGTATGATGAAAATGACCGTCCGGTACGTGTGGACACAGTCGTTATTTCAACTCAGCACGATCCAGAAGTTAGCAATGAACAAATTCACAATGATGTGATTAGCAAGGTCATCAAAGAGGTGATCCCAGCTTCTTACTTGGATGAGCAAACCAAATTCTTCATCAATCCAACTGGTCGTTTTGTAATCGGTGGACCTCAAGGGGACTCAGGTTTGACTGGTCGTAAGATTATCGTGGATACCTATGGTGGCTACTCTCGCCATGGTGGTGGTGCCTTCTCTGGTAAGGATGCGACTAAAGTGGACCGTTCAGCCTCTTATGCAGCTCGCTATATTGCTAAAAATATCGTTGCAGCAGGTCTTGCCAAGAAAGCAGAAGTTCAATTGGCCTATGCTATTGGTGTTGCGCAGCCTGTTTCTGTCCGTATCGATACCTTCGGTACAGGAACAGTAGCTGAAAGCAAACTTGAAAAAGCGGCTCGTCAAATCTTTGACCTTCGCCCAGCAGGAATTATCCAAATGCTAGACCTTAAACGTCCAATTTACCGTCAAACAGCGGCTTATGGACACATGGGACGTACAGATATTGACCTTCCATGGGAACGATTAGATAAGGTAGATGCTTTAAAAGAAGCAGTGAAATAAAATTAAAAGATTGGTAGTTGTGCACTACCAATCTTTTTTGTAAGTGAAAACCAGCTTTGTGGCTGGTTTTCTTATTTTACAGGGATTGAAATCTCAATCAATTTATCTGAATAAAGCGTCTTGATATTGGCTTCATCAATGCTTCCTTTGTCGATTTTACGTTTCAAGAAGAAGTCTTGGATGGTTTCGATTTCAGGTTCACGAATAGCACGGTGTTTGTTGGAAATGAGGATTTCATAGTGAAGCGGGGCTTGTGTGAAAACTACATCTGTGTTTCCAGCAGAATAGACCTCGACAAGAGTTGCGTCTGTGCTTTCTAATTGGCTTTTAACAAGTTGCGAGTGTGAGTTTGTCGTATTGATAAGCTTCATAACAGTTCCTCCGATTTTCTAACTCTATTATAGCACTTTTTGGATAAAATCGTGTATTTTAGTCAATTCCATGCTGGATTTTCCAAGCTTCTATTCCCCATTTATGGCTACCACGTTTGATTTTTTCAATTGCTTCATCAATAGGGAACCAAGCAATATGATTAAAATCTTCCAATGGTTTTTGTGCTTCTTTGAAAGAAATAGCTTCATAGAGATAAGCTGGATTGTAGTAGTAGGTATCACGGTGGCGAGAGTAGAAATACTCATCAGCTTGCCCATAATAGGTACCAATCTCAGCGGTAAAGCCAAGCTCTTCGATTAGTTCTCTCTTCAGTGCTTCTTGATGATCTTCGCCTGCTTCAATCTCTCCGCCTGGCAAGAACCAAGCACCATTGGGGGCTTGAACTAGGACAATTTGTTTTTTCTCTGCATCTGGAATAACTGCGTACACACCATAGCGGGGCTGGTAGGTCACATTCTCTTTTTTATCACCAAAAGTTGGGTTTGCCATTGCATTTTCCTCATTCTCTAGTATCTTTATTATTATCATAATGGACGAGGGGCAAGCTGTCAAGGTTTTACAGTTATTTTAGTAAAAAAAGGTGCAGAAAATAATAGACTTTCTGCACCTGTTAGGTCGTTTTTATTCTTCTTTTTCAGAAGCAATCTCTTCTATTTTCTCAGTTTTTTTGGCAGATTTGATTTGAATATTGCCATTGCTTGTCATGACTGCCTTGAGGGCTTTCTCACTTGGATTTTCAAGGTAGAAGTCAGTGATGGCATCCTCGATATGGTCTTGAATGGTACGGCGGAGTGGGCGTGCTCCCATTTTTGGATCATAACCTAAGTCAACCAACTTTTCCTTGACCTTGTCTGTCACATCGAGGTGGATATTGTTGCTGGAGAGGCGTTTGTTGACATCCGCTAGCATGAGTTCGACGATTTGGAGAAGGTTGTCCTTGCTGAGAGGTTTAAATTCGATGATGCCGTCAAAACGGTTCATAAACTCTGGGCTAAAGAAGTTACCGAGTTCACCGAGAACAGAGTTGGTTCGACCCTCACGAGCAGCTCCAAAACCAACGCTGGCTTCGGCCTTACCCGTACCGGCATTTGAGGTCATGATAATGATAGCATCCTTAAAGCTAACTGTACGTCCTTGCCCATCTGTCAAACGACCATCGTCCAAGACTTGAAGGAACATGTGCATGACATCTGGGTGTGCTTTTTCAACTTCATCGAGAAGGATGAGTGAGTAAGGATTGCGACGAACTTTTTCAGTCAGTTGCCCAGCTTCATCATAGCCTACATAGCCTGGAGGGGCTCCGACCAATTTAGCTACACTGTGTTTTTCCATGTATTCACTCATATCAAAGCGAATCATGCTGTCAGCAGAACCAAAGAGCTCAATGGCTAGTTGTTTGGAAAGTTCTGTTTTACCGACACCAGTTGGTCCGACAAAGAGGAAGCTTCCGATTGGCCGGTTAGGAGTTCCAAGTCCAACACGATTACGACGGATGGCCTTGGCAATCTTATCGACAGCTTCATCTTGACCAATGACATGAGTTTTGAGGTCGTCTGCTAGATGGATAAGCTGAGATTGTTCTTTTTCTTTGAGTTCTCCAACAGGGATATTGGTTTTCTGCTCAATGATATGTTCAATAGTTTTCTCGCTGATGATTGGAGTATCCTGATCGGTCACCTTGTTCTTTTGCATTTCCTTGTACTTGGCAATCTGATCGCGGAAATAAGCAGCCTTTTCAAAGTCTTCCTCTCGTGTAGCTTGAGCCTTGAGATTCTCAGCTTCAATTAAACGCTGATCAATCACTTTAGGATCAACAAAGTTCAGCGTTAGATTCATCTTTGAACCAGCTTCGTCCAACAGGTCAATAGCCTTGTCTGGTAAGAAGCGATCTTGGATGTAGCGGTTGGAAAGATTTGCAGCAGCTTCGATAGCAGCATCAGTATACTTGACGTGATGGTAGTCTTCGTATTTCTTTTGAACTCCTTTAAGGATGATAATGGTTTCTTCGACAGTTGGTTCATCTACCTTGACAGGCTGCATACGGCGCTCTAGGGCAGCGTCTTTTTCAATGATACGGTATTCATTGAGAGTAGTGGCACCAACCAGTTGCAATTCACCACGGGCAAGGGCTGGTTTGAGGATATTTCCTGCATCCATATTGCCATCACCTGCTGATCCTGCACCAACAATTTCATGGATTTCGTCGATAAAGAGGATGATGTCCTCACGTTTGCGAATTTCTTCCATGAGCTTTTGCATACGTTCTTCAAATTGGCCTCGAATCCCTGTTCCTTGAACTAGACTGACCACATCTAGACGGATGACCTGCTTACCTTGAAGTTTATGGGGAACATCGCCATCGACAATCTTCTGAGCTAGACCTTCCACAACGGCTGTTTTACCAACACCTGGTTCTCCGATAAGGACAGGGTTGTTCTTGGTTCGACGGTTGAGGATTTCGATAACGCGGATAATCTCCTCATCTCGACCTATAACAGGGTCAATATCTCCCCGACGAGCAATCTCAGTAATATTGATACCATATTCCTCTAGGAGTCCTCTTTCTTGGCTAGGAGGTGTTTGAAGTGGGCCGCGGTTTTGAGGACCATAACCACCGTTTCCTCCGTATCCCCCACCAGATTGAGTTGGTGGGACGTTATTAGAAGAAGGTTTGAAATTGTTCAAATCATTGAAAAAGTCGCCGAAAGGATCAAAGTCATGATTATTTAAGTCAGTCATCCCTTTAAAGAGGGTATTATTTGGATCTGTTTTGATAATTTTATAGCAATTTTGACAGAGATCAATTTGCTTTTGCTGTCCATTGATATTGGTATACAGATGAATTGTTGAGTCGTTTATTTTACAGTTTTGACAGAGCATACTCTACCTCATTTCATTCTTATTCTTGGTCTAAGAAAAAGGTCAAGAATAGTCAAAATTTTATACTCTCATTATAGCATGATTAAGGTGTAAAGCAAGTAAAAAGATTGGGAAGTGGTCGTTTTTAAAAGAAGGATTTATGGAGAATCCAGCGACATTGAAGGTAAGAAAAAATCCCATTTGTGGTGACAAAAAGGATTCTCATTCATCGGGCCTTTCTGCCCGTTGTTTTTATATTAGTAAAGGAGTTCGTAGATCTCCATTGCAATCAAATCAATGCTATCAAAGGTATATGTTTCACGAGCCTCTACATCACGAAGGGTAAAGAGTGATCCGTTTTCTTCGTCGTGGCTGTATGCAACTTCTGCGACAACAACACCTTCACGTTCAAAATTACGTTTTAGATTTCCACCATCTTTTGTCATTGCTTCTAGGCGGTTAATGATTCTAACCAAATGTGATTCCATTTTGATTCTCCTCCATTTCTTATCGTTTCTATTTTACCATAAACAAGAGGTAGTTGACTAGAAAAAAACTGTGATTTCTCTCTATTTCTCTATTCTATCAAGTTAATTGTTAAAATTAGAGAAAAAATATTGCATTTTAATTCAATTTGTGTTATAATCATACAATATAATACATAGAAAGTTGATTAAATATGAATTTTTCTTTTTTACCAAAGTATTTACCATATTTTAACTATGGTGCTCTGATTACCGTATTGATTTCCATCCTTGTTGTCTGCTTAGGGACCATTATAGGTGTGTTACTGGCCTTTGCCCAACGTTCACGCTTTAAACCGCTCGTTTGGTTTGCAAATGTGTATGTTTGGATTTTCCGTGGTACTCCAATGATGGTTCAGATTATGATTGCCTTTGCTCTTATGCATATCAATGCTCCGACTATCCAAGTGGGAATTTTAGGAGTTGATCTTTCTCGTTTGATTCCTGGTATTCTGATTATTTCTATGAATAGTGGTGCTTACGTTTCAGAAACTGTTCGTGCGGGGATCAATGCGGTTCCTAAAGGGCAGTTAGAGGCCGCTTACTCTCTTGGTATTCGTCCGAAAAATGCCATGCGTTATGTCATTTTGCCACAAGCTATCAAGAATATTCTTCCAGCTCTGGGAAATGAATTTATCACCATTATCAAGGATAGTTCCCTCTTGTCTGCGATTGGGGTGATGGAGTTGTGGAATGGTGCAACGACAGTAGCGACAACAACTTATTTACCGTTGACTCCCCTTTTATTTGCAGCCTTTTACTATTTGATTATGACCTCTGTTTTGACAGTGGCGTTGAAAGCATTTGAAAAACATATTGGACAAGGAGATAAGAAATAATGACAGAAACCTTGATTAAAATTGAAGAACTACATAAGTCTTTTGGGAAAAATGAAGTTTTAAAAGGCATCAACCTTGAGATTAAACGAGGAGAAGTTGTGGTCATTATCGGTCCGTCAGGGAGCGGGAAATCAACTCTCCTTCGTTCGATGAATCTCCTTGAAGAAGCAAGTAAAGGTAAGGTTATCTTTGAAGGAGTCGATATCACAGATAAGAAAAATGACCTTTTTGCCATGCGTGAAAAGATGGGTATGGTATTCCAACAATTCAACCTCTTTCCCAATATGACAGTGATGGAAAATATCACTTTGTCCCCAATTAAAACCAAAGGTGAAAGCAAGGAAGTTGCAGAGAAAAGAGCACAGGAACTGTTAGAAAAAGTTGGCTTGCCAGATAAGGCGATGGCTTATCCTCAGAGTTTATCAGGTGGTCAGCAACAACGGATTGCCATTGCACGTGGACTTGCTATGGAACCAGATGTTTTGCTCTTTGATGAGCCGACTTCAGCCCTAGACCCTGAGATGGTTGGTGAGGTTCTAGCTGTTATGCAAGACCTTGCCAAGTCAGGGATGACTATGGTGATTGTGACGCATGAAATGGGCTTTGCGCGTGAGGTAGCAGACCGTGTCATCTTTATGGCGGATGGAGTTGTTGTCGAAGATGGAACGCCTGAGGAGATTTTCGATCAAACAAAAGAACAACGGACCAAGGGATTTTTGAGTAAGGTTTTGTAATACCTCGTTTTTAGAAGAAATGGAGTAGGCATCATGGCTTCCAGTAAAGAATATTTAGATTTTATTCTCGAACAGCTATCAGAGCTAGAGGAGATGAGTTATCGTCCAATGATGGGAGAGTATATCCTTTATTATCGTGGAAAGATTATTGGAGGAATCTACGATAATCGTCTGTTACTGAAGCCTGTGAAGGTGGTCTTGGATCAACTGGGACAGACTAGGTTTGAACGTCCTTATGAAGGAGCTAAGGAGATGATTTTGATAGAAGACATTGAAGATAAGTCATGTCTAATCAGATTAATCAAGGAGATGTATGAAGTCTTACCGGCTCCAAAAGTCAAAAAGAAAGCATGACAAATTTACCTAGTATCAATAGGCACTAAAAGCTCGACAAGAGCTTTTTCTTATAGTTTCAAACTATAAGGTCTATTAGTCAGGAAGTGTTAGAATGCAGAACGATTTTTTGTTATAATAGAGAATATTTGTTAGAAAAGAGAATATCCATGACACAGATTATTGATGGGAAGGCTCTAGCAGCCAAGTTACAAGAACAGTTGGCTGAAAAAACGGCTAAACTAAAAGAAGAGACAGGCTTGATGCCTGGCTTAGTCGTTATTTTAGTCGGAGAAAATCCAGCTAGCCAAGTCTACGTCCGTAACAAGGAACGTTCAGCCCGGGCTGCTGGTTTCCGTAGTGAAGTAGTGCGAGTTCCAGAGACCATTACCCAAGCGGAATTGTTAGACTTGATTTCCAAATACAATCAAGATCCAGCTTGGCATGGGATTTTAGTCCAGTTACCTTTGCCAAAACATATTGACGAAGAGGCAGTTTTATTAGCCATTGACCCCGAAAAAGACGTGGATGGTTTCCATCCCCTAAACATGGGTCGCCTCTGGTCTGGTCATCCAGTTATGATTCCTTCAACACCTGCAGGAATTATGGAGATGTTTCATGAGTATGGGATTGACTTGGAAGGTAAAAATGCGGTTGTCATCGGTCGTTCAAATATTGTTGGAAAACCCATGGCTCAGCTTCTTTTGGCTAAAAATGCGACTGTGACCTTGACCCACTCACGCACCCATCATCTTGCCAAGGTGGCTGCTAAAGCAGATATTCTGGTGGTTGCTATCGGTCGCGCTAAGTTTGTGACTGCTGATTTTGTCAAACCAGGAGCGGTTGTCATTGACGTTGGGATGAACCGAGATGAAAATGGCAAGCTTTGTGGAGATGTTGACTATGATGCCGTTGCACCACTTGCTAGTCACATCACTCCTGTACCTGGTGGAGTTGGTCCTATGACGATTACTATGCTAATGGAGCAAACCTATCAGGCAGCGCTTCGAACACTGAACGAGGACTAGGAAGATGAAATTCGTATTTGACCTAGATGGAACGCTATCTTTTGACTACATGACCATAGATGAGGAGATTCAGCAGGTTCTTTTAAAGGCTGAAGATTATGGGCATGAGCTTGTGTTTGCCTCAGCTCGCTCTTATCGGGATTGTTTGGGCTTGTTGGGTCCTGTACTCAGTCAGCGTTTGGTTATAGGTTTGAATGGTGGCGTAGCCTATTATCTGGGGAAAGCTATCTATGAAAGAAATCTCGATGCTAGAGTTTATCAGGCGCTAGTGGATTATTGCCAGACCTACAATCTCCCTTTCTTTGTGGACGATTGCTTTGACTATAGTGGTCAGATCGTGGAGAAGATTCCATTCATCTCCAGCGTGGATCCCCTAAGGGTAGCTCGTCATCAGAAACTTGAGGACTTGGGTACTCCGATTAAGGTAGTCGTTTATATGGGTGACCATGAGGAGTTGCTTGATGATCTGCTTAGTCAGTTAGAAAGACTAGGACAGGCTCATCTGTCTTATCATGCGCATGAAAAGTGCCTTTATGTTAATCCCTTGGATACTCATAAGGCGACAACTGTTGAAAAGTTATGCGGGGAGAACTTCATCGCTTTTGGAAATGACCAAAACGATATTGAACTATTTAAAACGTCTCTCTATTCTGTCCAGATAGGAGATTTTGCTGGCCTTACTCCATATGCAGATGACACGTTAGAGCTAAAAGGGGAACCTTCTCCAGCAGTGGCAGCTAAAATCTTACAGACCTTTGCGGAATTTAAGGGAAAATAGATAAAAGGAGGTCTGAACCTCCTTTTGTAGTATAATAGAGTGAGAGGGAAAAAACGATGAAAGTGATTGATCAAGCTTTACTAGAAAAAGTCATTATTGAACGTTCTCGTCACAGCCATAAGGGAGATTACGGGCGTTTGCTATTGCTGGGAGGGATCTATCCTTATGGGGGAGCTATCATCATGTCAGCCATTGCAACTGTCAAAAGTGGTGCAGGATTGGTGACCGTTGGAACAGATAGGGAAAATATCCTTGCTCTACACAGTCATTTACCTGAGGCCATGGCATTTTCTCTTCAAGACCAGCAATTGTTAAAAGAGCAGTTGGAAAAGGCAGAAGTTGTCTTGTTAGGTCCGGGTTTGCGAGAGGATGCATTTGGAGAAGAACTCGTAAAACGAGTCTTTGACAGCCTTAGAAAAGACCAGATTTTGATTGCAGATGGCGGCGCTTTGGGCATCTTAGCAAAAGCTCATTTTCCATTCCCATCTAGTCAGCTCATCCTAACTCCCCACCAAAAGGAATGGGAAAGACTGTCAGGTATAGCTCTTGAACATCAAAATACAGAGACGACTGCTAGGGCTCTTTCTTCTTTTCCTCAAGGAACAATTCTAGTTGAGAAAGGTCCAGCGACTCGTATCTGGCAAGCTGGCAAACCTGAATACTATCAACTGGAGGTTGGAGGCCCCTATCAAGCAACTGGTGGGATGGGAGATACTCTGGCTGGGATGATTGCAGGTTTTGCAGGTCAGTTTCACCAAGTAAGCCTCTATGAGAGAGTGGTGGTAGCGACTCATCTGCACTCAGCCATTGCCCAAGAACTAGCTCAAGAACACTATCTTGTCTTGCCAACAGAAATTAGCAAGGCTCTTCCGAAAACAATGAAAAAAATATCTCAAAAAGGCAGCTAATACCTTGGTTGCCTTTTTATGTTGATGTAGCTTTGTTAATAAGGTTTTCAAATTCCTCAGAATCAGGAATCAACTGCTGAACTTGCGAGAAATACTAACTTTTAAGGTCTTGATTTTTAATCGAACTCGAAAGTGAAGCAAGATTGTTATCAAAGTTAAGGGGTGTCAAATCATGCTTTTTTTGATATAATTTTTAATGATGAATGCGAGAAATGATCGGTATGTGGTCGTTGATTTAGAGGCGACCAGCACCGGAAGCAAGGCAAAAATTATTCAAGTAGGCATTGTGGTGATTGAGAATGGCGAGATCATCGATCAGTATGCGACTGATGTCAATCCTCACGAACCCTTGGATTCTCATATCAAAGAATTAACAGGTCTGACCGATCAACGCTTGGCTGCGGCACCAGAGTTTTCTCAGGTGGCTGGAAAAATTTTTGAATTGGTTAAGGACGGTATTTTTGTTGCGCACAATGTACAGTTTGATGCTAACCTTCTTTTTTGAAGGATATGAATTGCGCACACCGCGGGTGGATACTGTTGAGTTAGCCCAAGTTTTATATCCTCAGTTTGAAAAATACAATCTAGGTATCCTTTGTCAAGAGTTGGGCATTGAACTGGAACAGGCCCATACTGCCCTGTCAGATGCACAGGCAACAGCTGAACTCTTGCTTTACATGCGTCAAAAACTTTTTGAGTTACCAAAAGGGCTCTTAGAAAGCTTGTTAGACCTTGCAGATAACCTTCTCTATGAAAGCTATCTGGTGATTGAGGAGGTCTATCAGCAACAATCTCTCCTGTCCTCTCCGGAATTGATAGAACTACATGGGCTTTTCCTAAGAAAGAAAAGTCAAGCCTTAGTCCCACGCAAATTATCCAAAGATTTTGCTAAAAACATTTCCTTATTGGGGCTGGAGGAGCGTCCACAACAGCTGGATTTTGCGGAGAAGATTGAGCACTTATTAGAAGAATACCAGACTTCCTTTATCCAAGCTCAAACGGGACTTGGCAAGACTTATGGTTATCTCCTCCCAGCTTTGAACTCGGAGAGTGAATCTGGAATTTTAGTGAGCGTTCCGACCAAAATTCTTCAAAATCAGATCATGCAAGAAGAAGGTCAGCGTTTAAAAGAGGTTTTCCATCTGGAAATCCATAGTCTCAAGGGGCCTCAAAATTATTTAAAACTGGATGCCTTTCACAGAGTTCTCCATCGATCTGAGTCCAATCGCCTTTTCACACGCTTTAAAATGCAACTGCTCATCTGGCTTACGGAGACAGAGACTGGTGATTTGGACGAAATCGGGCAACTTTATCGCTATCAGCATTTTCTGCCAGAACTAGTCCACGATGGCAAGCTTTCAAAGAAAAGTTTATTTGCTACAGAGGATTTTTGGAAACGAGGGCAGGAAAAGGCCAAGACTAGTCGCGTCCTCTTGACCAATCATGCCTATCTGGTCACTCGTTTGGAAGACAATCCAGAGTTTGTCGACAACCGTTTGGTAATCTTGGATGAAGCTCAAAAAATGCTGTTAGCTCTTGAAAATCTAGCCCAACAGGCTTATCGCCTTGAG
>URCN01000028.1:0-16473 GCA_900546335.1 uncultured Streptococcus sp. | reverse complement strand
ATATATTAAAGATGAATTAAAAAACAAAATCATCTCTGGTCAATTTGCAAGTGGAGATAAATTTTATACAGAAGCCGAATTGATCGCGATGTACGATGTGAGTTCAATCACAGTTGTTCGTGCCCTGAATGACCTTGCTAAAGACGGCTACATTGTCCGCCAACAAGGTAAAGGTACTTTCGTTTCACGTGCCCGTAAGCACAAACTCGTTGAGTTTTCAGATGTCGAAATCTTTGAAACAAAAGACGATAAAGTTACTGTCCTTTCTATCGAGCGCGGAAACAAACTTGAATATTTAGATAAACTTGGACTACGTGGAGATCAATTCTACTATAAGATTGAACGTATTCGTCAGACAAACGACGTGACATACATCTACCACACATCTTATATTCCTGAGCAATACATCAATGCCAACTATCCAAATCTTGATTATTATAGCTCTATCTATACACGTTTCAAATTGGATTACCGCATTCACATGAGTGATGAACATTTTGAGGAAATCAACGAAATCGCATTCCCAACACCAGAGCATGCTGCTTCTGTACTCGGAATCGATACACAATTCCCAACTGTCTTCCAAACAAAGACTACAAAACTTGAGGCCACTGGCCAAGTCCTTGCCTATAGTGAAACTTATAAGCGAGCAGACTACTACAAAATCAAATTCATCTCATGTAACCGAGGTCATTAAGAAAAAGCCTGAGCCTAGCTCAGGCTTTTTCTATATTCATTATAGCACGAGAAAAAAGTTGTGAAAACGCTATAAAGGACTCTTATTTAATTAGTAGCATTTTTACTAAAAACAAGTTAAATTTTCATTTGGTTTTTCCTCTATTTTATCCCTTATTAGCAAATTTCTCCTAAATCTTATGATTTTCTCTATTTATTATGGTTATTATATAAACCCGCTTGACATTTTACTCCTTAGATAATAAAATAAAAAGCTGAACCAACTACTAGCAAAGCAGAAGAAAAACAACTCCCTGCAAACAGGAAGTCAAGACTCTGCAGGCCTGGTCGCAGCAGGACTCATGGCGACTCTAGCAGCCTACGGACTGACTAAGAGAAAAGAAGACTAAGTTTCTTCTAAAAGGATACGAAAAAACGAGATTGAATCTCGCTTTTTTATTTTATGATTAGTCACCAAGTCCGATACGTTCAAAGATATCATCCACTCGTTTAGTGTAGTATGCAGGGTTGAAGATTTCGTCGATTTCCTCTTGTGTCAGGCGCGATGTCACTTCTGGATCTCCTTCAAGAAGTGGTTTAAAGTCTACTTGGTTATCCCAAGAATAGGCTGTTTTTGGTTGCACTAAGTCATAGGCTTGTTCACGGGTCATGCCTTTTTCAATCAAGGTCAACATGGCACGTTGGCTAAAGATAAGACCAAAAGTTGAGTTCATGTTGCGGATCATGTTTTCTGGGAAGACTGTCAAGTTCTTGACGATGTTTCCAAAACGGTGGAGCATGTAGTCAATCAAAATGGTCGTATCTGGTGTGATGATACGCTCAGCTGATGAGTGAGAGATATCACGTTCGTGCCAAAGAGCGACATTTTCATAGGCTGTCACCATGTGACCACGGATAACACGAGCCAGACCTGTCATGTTCTCAGAACCGATAGGGTTGCGTTTGTGAGGCATTGCTGAAGACCCTTTTTGCCCCTTGGCGAAGAACTCTTCCACTTCACGTTGTTCAGATTTTTGCAAACCACGAATCTCCGTTGCCATACGCTCGATGGAAGTTGCGATGCTGGCAAGAACTGCAAAGTACTCAGCGTGAAGGTCACGAGGAAGGACTTGTGTAGAGATTTCTTGAGCACGGATACCCAGCTTGTCGCAGACGTATTTTTCAACGAATGGTGGGATGTTGGCAAAGTTACCAACCGCACCAGAAATCTTACCAGCTTCCACACCAGCAGCCGCATGTTCGAAACGCTCGATGTTGCGCTTCATTTCGCTGTACCATGTTGCCAATTTAAGACCAAAAGTCGTCGGTTCCGCATGCACACCGTGGGTACGCCCCATCATGATGGTGAACTTGTGCTCCTTGGACTTGTCAGCGATGATGTTGGTGAAGTTTTCAAGGTCACGACGGATGATGTCGTTGGCCTGCTTGTAGAGGTAACCGTAGGCCGTATCTACCACGTCGGTAGAGGTCAAACCATAGTGAACCCACTTGCGCTCTTCACCAAGCGTCTCAGAAACTGCACGCGTGAAAGCTACCACATCGTGGCGAGTTTCCTGCTCAATCTCCAAAATACGGTCAATGTCGAAGTCCGCCTTCTCACGAATCAAAGCCACATCTTCCTTAGGGATTTCCCCCAACTCAGCCCATGCCTCGTCAGCCAAGATTTCCACCTCAAGCCAAGCACGGTATTTATTTTCTTCACTCCAAATGTTCGCCATCTCAGGGCGAGAGTAACGGTTAATCATTGTTTGTTTTTCTCCTGTTCTGCATATTTATCTTTAAGTTCTAAGATTTAAATTCGTCTAATGATAGATTCATTTACATCTTCACCCAATCTCATCACATGTTTCATTTTACGATTGTCACTTATTCACCGCCCACTCTGCTGCTTTCTCTGCATGGATCACTGTTGTGTCGTAGAGTGGCAGGTAAGTGTCGGATTGCTTGATGAGGAGACCAATCTCGGTACACCCCAAGATAACAGCTTCAGCGCCTGCTTTTTTCAAATCATCTATAACGGCAAGATAAGTCTGCTTTGAGCTTTCTTTGATGTTCCCTAGGCAAAGTTCGTCATAAATGATTCGATTGACCTCTGTAATTCCAGCTTGGTCTGGAATCAGCACTTCTAACCCAGACTCTATTAATTTCTCCTTGTAAAAATCTTGAGTCATGGTGTACTTGGTCCCTAGGAGGCCGACTTTTTGAATACCGTCAGCCAACAAGGCCTGCGCAGTTGCCTGCGCAATATGCAAGATTGGAATCGTAATCTTTTCTTGTATCTGCGGAGCAACCTTGTGCATGGTGTTGGTACAAATAACGATGAAATCCGCACCTGCTTGCTCCAAGCACTGAGCAATATCTGTCAAAAGTTGACCGCTTTTCTCCCAGTCTCCAACTGCCTGATAATGCTCAATCTCTGCAAAATCAACACTATAAAGTAGAATCTTAGCTGAATGCAAGCCACCCAGCTCTTTTTTGATGGTTTCGTTGATGATTTGGTAGTAAGATGTGGTACTTTCCCAACTCATACCACCAATTAGACCAATAGTTTTCATAGGCTAATTAAACTCCTCCTTGCTTATCGCCACCGACGGATAGTGTGGCAAGCTACTTAGATCTGCACCCAATGGCGAATCATAGATAGCCAGATAATTGTTTGGATATTGAATCTTTAATTCCTGATATTGGCTTTTACTTTTTCATGGTCGGCACTGGCAAAGAGCACCTCCACAAAAGCGTTGACAATAATTTGAATCATAAACTGGTCTCCATTTAGCTTTAAAGATTATCATTTTCTGAGTCTTCATGTATAGAAAAGTCAAATGAAATTCTCTCAGGATGTCTAGGCAGGCCGTAACTACTCAGATAATACTTAACTTCCTTCACGGAACAAGAATATTCTAAGACTAGCTGATTGCCAGCTCTCTCTAAAATATGAATCCCCTCTCTATCCGCAATCTCTGGAACAATCAAATCGTCCGTATAAGTCAGTGTTACGGTCGTTATTTCATCATCTAGCAATTCACCAAATTCTTCTGTCATTTCAAAAATCAATCCCCTCACCAAACTCAACCACACTATCCGGCGCATCACTAAACACAGTCACATGTCCCATCTTGCGGTTGTGCTTTGCTTCTATTTTACCATACATGTGGAGGTGGGCGCTGGGATTTTCTGTGACATATTTTTCAGCAGCCTCGACATGTTGGCCGAGAACATTGAGCATGACGGCTGGCGCATGCAGTTTGATAGCTGGCAATGGCGATCCTAAAACACCTAGAATATGGGTATCAAACTGGGAGAAGTCGCAGGCTTCAATCGAGTAGTGCCCAGAGTTGTGTGGACGTGGAGCAATCTCGTTGACGATAATGTCATCAGCTGTCGCAAACATTTCCACACAGAGAGTTCCAGACAAGTTGAGTTGCTCAGCGATTCGCACTGCCATGGATTTAGCCTTTTCTGCTAGACTATCCGAAACGCGAGCTGGCACAATGGTCTTGGACAGGATGTTATTGCGATGGATATTTTCCTGAACTGGGAAGACCGTCACGTCCTTGCCATTACCAGACACGATGACAGAAATCTCAAGGTCAAAGTTGACGAATTCTTCCAAGACGCAGTCTGCTGAGTCGGCTAGTGCACGGGCTTCTTCCAAGTCTTCTGCTGAGCGAATGACCTTTTGCCCATGCCCATCGTAGCCACCAGTCGCAGTCTTTAGGACATAGTTTTTGGACAAGTCAATCTCCGCCAAATCTTGACTTGAAGTCACAACCTTGTAGGGTGCCACAGTGACTTGAGCCTTGTTTGAGAGGAAGTCCTTTTCAAAGATGCGATTTTGGGAGATACGGAGCAGGTCGGTCTCTTGAGGGAGCTGACCTTCCTTGATAACGGCATCCAAACCGTCAGCATCGACATTTTCAAACTCATAGGTGAGGACATCGCAACGCTCAGCTAACTGACGGAGGGCATCCACATCGTTATAAGGAGCCACGATGATTTCCGCCACACGGGAGGCCGGGCAATCCGCCGCAGGATCCAGCGCGATGACCTTGTGCCCCATGTAGATAGCAGAAATGGCCATCATCTGACCCAACTGACCGCCACCGATAATTCCGATTGTTTTAGATGAGCTCATTGGTAGACTCCTCTGCGATTTTTCCTTGCTCTTCTGCGAAATCTGCTAAAGCTGTCGCGATAGCCTGATCTTCTACTGAAAGAAGACGGAGGGCAAAGAGGGCCGCGTTAGTCGCACCAGCTTCACCGATAGCCATAGTCGCAACAGGCACGCCACCCGGCATCTGTACGATAGAGTAGAGCGAATCCACGCCACTAAGAGCGCGCGACTTGACCGGTACCCCGATGACAGGAAGGGTTGTTTTCGCTGCTACCATACCTGGCAAATGGGCTGCGCCACCAGCACCTGCGATAATGATCTTGATGCCACGGCTACGAGCTTCTTCAGCATGTCTGAACATGAGGTCTGGTGTACGGTGGGCAGAGACAACCTTCTTTTCGTAGGCTACACCGAAACGGTCTAGGACTTCGGCGGTTTTTTGCATGGTTGTCCAGTCGGATTTTGAGCCCATGATGATGGAAATTACTGGTTTCATTTCTTCTCCTTTTTTAATAATCGTCTATTAGCTCGCTAACGCTCGCAAACCATACGACCATTAACGTATTTTGTGAATTTTTATTTTTCTTTTTGATAATGGTCTTAGGTGGTGGGGGCGGAAGCAAACCTTCGGTTTCATTCCTAAACTTTGAGCCTAAGGTCTCAAAGTTTCCCCCGACCAGAACAAGTTCTGTTCTGGTCTTTTCACCAAGGCGACCATTATCGGGTTTAGCGACTTCGTCGAGTTATTCTTATATCTTTACTTAATTGCCTTGCTTCCGATATCTGTTCGGTAGAAGAGCCCTTCTGTGTTTTGTTGAGAGAGTTCTTGGTAGATGGTATCTTGGGCTTCTTTAACGGTAGCGGCTGTGGTGACCAGCATATAAACTCGTCCACCGTTGGATAGCAGTGCTCTGCTATTTTCCGCAAACTTAGCCCCTGCATAGTAAGTGATGATGTCGCCCTCAGTCTTGGCTGGCAACTTGACACCTTTTTCATAGTCTAGCGGGTAGCCCTTGGATGCGACAACCACACCCAGAGTCACACCCTTGTCCGTCCACGTGATGTTGGGCTCTCTACCATCCAGGATATCCGTGATATTTTGAGCAAAGTCAGATGTCAGACGAGGCAGGATAATTTGCGTTTCAGGATCTCCGAAGCGTGCGTTAAACTCGATGACTTTCGGACCGTCAGCTGTCAGGATAAGCCCCGCGTAAAGAACACCAAGATACGGACGACCTTCTTTGATCATCCCTTCAAGGACTGGCTTGACAATGGTCTTAACCGCTGTGGCAACCACACTCTCTGGTAAGTGTGGAACTGGCGCATAGGCACCCATACCGCCCGTGTTGGGGCCCTTGTCGCCGTCATAGGCACGTTTATGGTCCTGAGCCGTTGGCATGATGTAGAACTTGTCCCCATTGACAAAGGCAAAGAGAGAGAACTCTTCTCCGTCAAGGAATTCCTCGATGACCACTCGCGCCCCCGAGTCACCGAACTTATTGTCCAAAAGCATCTCGTGAGCGGCTTCGACCGCTTGCTCAACCGTCTCAGCAACGACGACACCTTTTCCAAGCGCCAATCCATCCGCCTTAACAACGATTGGAGCGCCTTTCTCTTCGATATAAGCCTTAGCTGCCTCGAAATCCGAAAATGTGCCATAGGCTGCTGTCGGAACGTCGTATTTGACCATGATTTCCTTAGCAAAATCCTTAGACCACTCTAGCTCCGCTGCAGCTTTGGTCGGGCCAAAGGCTTTGAGCCCAGCTTTGTTAAAATCATCCACGATACCAGCAGCAAGGGCATCATCTGGCCCGATGAAGGTCCAAGCGATATCATTATCCTTTACGAACTCTATTAACTTAGAATGTTCGGAAATAGCGATGTTTGCAAATTCCAGACCATCCAAGGTCATTCCGTCATTTCCAGGAGCTACAAAGACATTTTCAACATCTTTTGATTCAAGCAACTTCTTAGCAATCGCATGTTCACGACCACCCGAACCGACAACCAACAGTTTCATCTCTCAACCTCTTTTGCGAATTATTTATTAAAATTATACCACAAATGTTCGTTTTAATCTTGTCTCACTTAGCATTTTAAACCAAAAAAAAGGAAAGAAACTGTTTTCTTCCCTTTCGTCTTCTTAATGTCTAAAATGTCTCACGCCTGTGAAGACCATGGTCAAGCCGTATTTGTCAGCAGCTTCGATAGACTCTTGGTCACGTACTGAGCCACCCGGCTGGATGATGGCCTTAATTCCTGCTTTAGCGATTTCTTCCACATTATCTGCAAATGGGAAGAAGGCATCTGAAGCAAGAACAGCGCCGTCAAGGCGGTCTTTAACTTGGTCAATAGCGATACGGACTGAAGCCACACGATTGGTTTGACCTGGGCCAACACCAAGTGTCATGTGGTCATTCGTCACGATGATCCCGTTTGATTTGACGTACTTGATAGCTTTCCAAGCGAACTCAAGTGCAGTCGCTTCTGTCTCGGTTGGCTGGCGTTTGGTCACCACTTGCCAGTCAGCTGGGCTTTCCTTGACCACGTCTTGGTTTTGCACAAGAAGTCCACCGACCACGCCTGTGTATTCTGCCTCTACCTCACTAGCATCTTGAGCATCAAATGGCAATGCAAGGATTCGCAAGTTTTTCTTTTTGTTGGTCAAAATAGCTAGCGCTTCATCCGTATAGCTTGGTGCGATGATGATTTCAAGAAAAACGCCGTGCATCTTCTCAGCTGTCGCAGCATCCACCTCACGGTTAAGGACGACAATCCCACCAAAGATAGACACTGGGTCAGATTCATAAGCATAATCCCAAGCAGTTTCGATGTCATCAGCTTGACCAATTCCACATGGGTTCATGTGTTTCAAAGCCACAACGGTTGGACGGTCTTTAAAATCACGGATAATACGGATAGCTGCATCCGCATCACGGATATTGTTGAAGGACAATTCCTTACCGTTGAGCTGTTTAGCTGATGCAATCGAATAGTCAGTCGGCAAAGCTTTTTGGTAGAAGTCCGCATCCTGTTGAGGATTTTCCCCATAGCGCATAGCTTGCTTGAGGTCATAAGTCAAGGTCAGTTTTTCTGGCTTGCTTTCTCCGACTTGAGCTGTGAAATACTCTGCAATCAAGGCGTCATAAGCCGCTGTGTGACGGAAAACCTTGGCTGCCAAACGTTGGCGAGTTTCGTAACTTGTTTCACCATTTGCTGCCAATTCATCAAGCACCACAGCATAGTCAGCAGGATCTACCACAACCGTCACGCTGGCGTGGTTTTTCGCTGCTGAACGAAGCATGGATGGCCCACCGATATCGATGTTTTCAACTGCGTCAGCGTACGTCACGTCTGGTTTGAGGATTGTTTCCTTGAAAGGATAGAGGTTGACCACTACAAGGTCGATAAGCTCGATCTTATTGTCCTTAGCCGCCTCAAGGTGGCTATCGAGATCACGACGAGCGAGGAGCCCACCATGGATATTTGGGTGAAGGGTCTTGACACGACCGTCCATCATTTCTGGGAAGCCCGTCACATCATCAATTGCAATGGTCTCCACCCCAGCATTGTCAAGGGCAACCTTTGTCCCACCTGTCGAGATAATCTCCCAACCGAGTTTTTTAAGTTCTTGGGCAAATTCAACAATGCCCGCTTTGTCTGAGACGCTGATTAAGGCCTTTTTCGTCATTCTATTCCTCTTTCTTTAGATCCAAGCGCATAGCGACTTCGTTATTTTCTTCTATAAATCCTGTTTCCTGAAAACCCAGACTAGTCAACAGGTGCTTCATTTTTTCATTTCCAACCACATAATCAGCGGTAATATGACTGCAAGCTCTATCCATCTGAGCCTCTTTGATTAGAACTTCCAAGGCTTTTCGACCATAACCTTTTCCTTGGTACTGCTGACCAATCATTATCCGCCAGATAAAGTATTCCGCTTCATCCTTGTCTATTTCTAGCAGGAGAAAGCCAACCACTTGCTTATCCCAATAGATTGCAATCGGAAACACATCTTCGTTTTTCCGGTAGAGCCATGCATCAGCTAAAGAGCGCACATTTGGAGCTACGAAACGTGCTCGTTCATCAGCTTCTGATATTTTCAAATCCAGCACTGCCTGAAAACTGCTCTCATCTACCAATTTCAGTTCAATCATTTTTTCTCCTAGCAAGATTGCGCAATCAAAACTTGATTTACTTCTTACCTTCTCTCTACTCCCAAACTATCCAACACTTCTGGATACAACTTGTACTCTGCCTCATGAATACGAGCTTCAAAGCTTTCGATGGTATCATCAGCTAGCCGTGACACACGCACTTGTCTGATAACCTTGCCTGTGTCCACACCAGAGTCCACCCAGTGAATGGTCACGCCACTCTCAGCGACACCAGCATCCCAAGCATCCTCAATCCCATGAGCTCCCGGAAATTCGGGCAGGTAGGCTGGATGAATATTGATAATTCGACCCTCATAAGTTGCTAATAAAGTTGGCCCAACGATTTTCATATAGCCGGCGAGGCAAACCAAGTCAATCTGGTGTTCTTCCAAGAGTTCAACAAGAGCAGCTTCGTAGTCCACCTTGTTCTCAAACTCCTTGAGTTCAAAAGCATAGGAAAGGACGCCGAGCTTTTCTGCACGCTCGAGCACATAGGCATCACGATGGTCTGAAAAGACAAACTCCACCGGAAATTGTTCCGCAATCACCTGAAAATTTGAGCCATTACCAGAGGCAAAAACCGCTATTTTTTTCATTTGATGATGACACTTTCGTTTTCTTTCTTGACGATGCGACCAATTTCATAGACTGGTTCATCCAACAATTCCTTGACGCGACCTACATTTTCAGGGCTAACTGCCAGCATGAGTCCCACACCCATATTGAAGATTTCAAACATTTCTTCGTGCTTGATTTCACCGTATTTTTCAAGGGCTTTGAAAATCGGGAGGACTGGAACCTTGTCTTCTTCAATTTCCGCAGCTAGGTCAGCCGCAAACATACGAGGGACATTTTCGATAAAGCCACCACCTGTGATGTGGGCAATGCCGTTGACCAACTCTTCCTTGATGAGGGGCAAGACAGCCTTGACATAGATACGAGTCGGCTCAAGAAGGACTTCCTTGAGTTTCTTGCCTTCCAATTCTGGCAAAACTTCCTCACCTGTGTAGTCCGCAAAAACACGACGAACGAGGGAGTAACCATTTGAGTGAATCCCACTTGAGGCAAGTCCGAGAAGAACATCGCCTTCTGCCACCTTTGAACCGTCTATGATTTGAGATTTTTCAGCCACGCCGACCGCAAATCCAGCCAAGTCGTAGTCATCTTCGCCGTACATACCAGGCATTTCAGCCGTTTCACCACCGATGAGGGCAGCACCAGCCTGCACACAACCTTCTGCCACACCAGCAACCACTTGTTCTAGTTTAGCTGGTTCATTCTTCCCTGTCGCCACATAGTCAAGGAAGTAAAGAGGCTCCGCACCTGCAGCGATGATATCATTGACACACATGGCTACACAGTCCTGCCCAATCGTGTCATGCTTGTCGTACTTGATAGCCAGCATGAGCTTGGTTCCGACACCGTCAGTCCCTGAGATCAAGACAGGCTCTTTTACCCCTGTCTTTGAAAGGTCAAACATGCCACCAAAGCCACCAAGAGCTCCCATGACACCTGCACGCTCCGTACGAGCCACGTGCTTTTTGATCCGCTCAACAACTTCATAACCTGCTTCAACATCTACACCAGATTGCGCATAGGCATTTTTATTTGTCATCTTCTCTTCCTTTCCTTTCACGGAGAGTCTTTATCCGTCTATTTGTAAAAACTGGTCTTATCCCCCAAGCTTCTACGATATTCTTCCTCATAGTCGTAGAGAGGAGTTGGGTAGTCTCCATCAAAATAAGCGACACAGAGACCACCATTCGGCGCATCTGTTTCGATGCCGATGGAGTTAATCAAGCCATCAATCGAAAGATAGGTCAGGCTATCCGCACCAATGATTTGGCGAGTTTCTTCGACCGTATGATTGGCCGCAATCAGCTCCTGACGCGTCTGGATATCAATCCCGTAGAAACATGGATAAGCTAGCGCAGGACTTCCAATAGCAACGTGAACTTCAGAAGCCCCCGCTTCTTTCAAGAGCTGAACAATGCGGCGAGAGGTTGTCCCACGGACAATGGAATCATCCACCATCACCACACGTTTGCCTTTGACAACACCCGAAACAGCAGATAGTTTCATCCGTACCCCTTGCTCCCGCAATTCCTGAGTCGGTTGGATAAAGGTACGTTGCGTATATTGGTTTTTGATGAGACCCATTTCATTTGGCAGACCTGATTCTTCTGCAAATCCCATGGCTGCGCTGAGTGAGGAATTTGGCACACCGACCACGATATCCGCTTCGTGCTTGAATTCACGTGCTAATTGGGCCCCCATACGTTTGCGAGCCGTATGGACGTTGACACCATGGATATTAGAGTCAGGGCGAGCAAAATAGATATACTCCATAGAGCAAATCGCCAGCTGGGTATCATTCGTATAGCTATCGTACTGAATCCCATTGTCATCCACAATCACAATTTCCCCTGGTTTCACATCACGAATCCACTCGGCACCAATGACTTCAAAAGCACAGGTTTCTGACGAAACGACCACCGCTCCGTTTGCCATTTTTCCAATAGAAAGTGGACGAAAACCATTAGGATCAAGAGCCGCAATCAACTTGTCCTCAAACAGCAGGATATAAGCAAATCCACCTTTGACAAGGCTAAGCGCCTCTTTGATTTTGCCCATCAAGTTGGGATTGTGACTCCGACGAATGAGGTGGGCCAAGATTTCCGAGTCCGAAGTTGAACTGAAAATAGCTCCTCTTTGTTCCAATTCTTGCTTGAGAGATTCTGCATTGGTCAAGTTTCCATTGTGAGCAAGTCCAAACTGCATATCATGAAAGCGAAAGAGGAAGGGCTGGATGTTGTCAACAGAAGCTTCGCCAGCCGTCGCATAACGCACATGCCCAATCGCGCTCATTCCTGTCAATTTATCCAAATTAGCTGGATTTCTGAACACTTCTGATAAAAGCCCCATGTCACGATGACGCTTCAATTTCCCCTGATCATTGGAGAGGATTCCTGCTCCTTCCTGACCACGGTGCTGAAGACTGTGGAGACCAAAATAGGTCAATTTAGCAGCATCTGGATGTCCCCAGATACCGAAAACACCACATTCTTCATTAAGAGATTTTACTTCGTATGTCATTTTTTATACCTTTTATTTCCCTGTGAAATAACGCACAGCCGACGCGAACAAATGCTGGTCTTTATTTCCTGGGATGTTTTGGAAAAGACCTTCTTCATAACGTTCTGAGTGTCCCATCTTACCGATGATTTGACCATTCTTGCTGGTAATTCCTTCGATGGCATTTACAGAACCATTCGGATTGTACTTAGAATCCATACTTGGTTTGCCGTCAAAGTCAACGTATTGGCTAAAGATTTGACCATTGTCACGGAGCTCTGCAAATTCCTCAGCCGTCACGACAAATTTCCCTTCACCGTGCGATACTGGAATGGCATGGATATCGTCCACTTGTACTCTAGCCAACCATGGTGAGTTGGTATTGGCAATACGAGTTTCCACCATCTTGGCCATGTGCTGGTTGGCATCATTGTAGAAAAGGGTTGGGCTAGTACTAGTAGCATCCTCAAAGTTCCCGTATGGAAGAAGACCTGATTTAACGAGGGCTTGGAATCCATTACAGATACCAATAATCAAACCACCACGAGCGATAAAGCTATCAATAGCTACACGCACTTTTTCATTGAGAAGGATGTTGACAATAAACTTAGCTGATCCATCTGGCTCATCTGCAGCTGAGAAACCACCTGCGAAGAAAAGGATGTTAGCCTTGCCAATATTGTCAACCATGGTTTCGACTGACTTGACAATGGCTTCTTCATTGAGTGTCACGAATGGCACCAAGTTGACCTCTGCACCTTCTTTTTCAAAGGCCTTGGCTGAGTCATATTCTGAGTTGGTTCCTGGGAAGACGGGGATGTAAACCACGGGTTTTTCAACCTTTTCTTTGGCTTTGATGATTACGTCAGAAGCGACAGCTGGTACTTCTTCCAGTTCTTCTGCTTGGGTAAATTCAGTTGGGTAAACTTCTTCCAGTTTTCCTTGGAAAGCACTGTCAAGCTTCTGTCCATCTAGCTTCACACCGTTGACAAGTAGTGTAAAGTCGGCACTTGTTTGACCAATTTTCTCTACTCTAACGATTTCTTCAGGAGATGTGAAGACAAATCCGCCTAGCTGAGCTGTCAAAGAACTTTCAAATTCAGGCAAGGTTACCTCTGCACCGATATGATTTCCAAAGGTAGCAAGAGCCAAGCTTTCAAGAACACCACCGTATTTGACAGCTGATGCAGATGTCACTTTGTGAGCCTTTTGAATAGCTTCGAACTTGGCAAAGTTAGACTTGATCAAGTCAAAGTCAATATCAGCAGAAAGGGCTTGACCTGGGATGTAGTAGATATTTTCACCAACATTCTTGAACTCTGGAGAAAGCACCTTACGGCTATCTGCAGTTGTCACCCCAAAGGCAACCAAGGTTGGCGGCACTGTCAATTCTTCAAAAGTACCAGACATAGAGTCCTTACCACCGATAGATGGCAAACCAAGTTGGATTTGTGCTTCGATAGAACCTAGAAGAGCTGCTACTGGCTGACCAAAACGCTCAGCTTGTTTGTCCATCCGCTCAAAATACTCTTGGTAAGAGAAGCGAGCCTTGGACCAGTTTGCACCAGTAGCCACTAAACGAGCAGTTGCTTCGATAACCGCATAGGCAGCACCGTGATATGGAGACCATTCTGCCACATAAGGGTTAAATCCTTGCGCCATGACAGACGCAGTGTGAGTCACACCGTGTTGAACTGGCAATTTCTGCACAGATGCCTCAGTTGGTGTGAGTTGGTAGCGACCACCAAGTGGGTGGTTGACCGTAGAACGACCGACTGAACAGTCAAAGATAGTCTGCAAGCCTTTTTGACTCGCATGGTTCAAATCAGACAGAACCGCAAGAGTATCCGCTTCAAGTGTCTCAGCGCTTGTTGTACGTTTTTCTGGGAGTTTGGCATCCTTGTCCACAACCTTGGCATCAACGACTACACGCACACCGTTTGTATCAAGGAAACGACGTTCCAAGTCAACAATCGTTTCACCATTCCAGTGCATGACAAGATTTGATTTTTCAGTCACTGTCGCAACCACAACAGCGTCAATATTTTCTTTATTACATTCTGCAACGAAGGCATCTACATCCTTAGGACGCACCACAACTGCCATCCGTTCTTGTGATTCAGAGATAGCAATTTCTGTACCGTTCAAACCTTGATATTTAAGAGGAACTTTATTAAGGTCGATTTCAAGACCGTCTGCTAATTCACCGATAGCCACACAGACACCACCAGCACCAAAGTCGTTGGATTTCTTGATGAGACGAGTGACATCGCCATTACGGAAAAGACGCTGAATCTTGCGTTCTTCGATTGCATTCCCTTTTTGAACCTCGGCACCGGCAGTCTCCACAGATTCAACCGTTTGAACCTTAGAAGAACCTGTCGCACCACCGACACCATCACGGCCAGTCTTACCACCGAGGAGGATAATGACATCTCCCGCTTCCGGTTTTTCACGAACCACATTTTCCTTTGGAGCTGCACCAACAACGGCACCCAACTCCATGCGTTTAGCTACAAAGCCTGGGTGGAAGTACTCACGAACATAGGTCGTTGCAAGACCAATCTGGTTACCATACGAAGAATAACCATGAGCCGCTGTTTTAGAGATGACTTGTTGTGGCAATTTCCCAGCACGCGTTTCTGAAATCGGAGCTGTAATATCACCGGCACCTGAGATACGCATAGCTTGGTAAACGTAAGAGCGCCCTGACAACGGGTCACGAATAGCTCCACCGATACAAGTAGCCGCTCCACCAAATGGCTCAATCTCCGTTGGGTGGTTGTGGGTTTCGTTTTTGAACATAAGGAGCCAAGGTTCCTTGACACCATCAACGTCCACTTCGATTTCAACCGAGCAGGCATTGATTTCGTCAGACACTTCCATGTCGTCCAAACGCCCATTAGCACGCTCATAACGACCGAAAATAGTCGCCATATCCATCAAGGTTTGTGGCTTTTCAGACCGACCTAATTCCTCGCGCATAGCGATATATTTGTCATAGGTTGCCTGTAATTGTTTTTGGAACTTAGAAGCTGAGAAATCAATCTGTTTCAACTCAGTCTCAAAAGTCGTGTGACGGCAGTGGTCAGACCAGTAAGTGTCCAAGACCTTGAGCTCTGTTTCCGTCGGCACACGCCCGATTGACTTGAAGTAGTCTTGGATAAAGAGCAAATCATCCACTTCCATGGCCATCCCTTGCTCGGCCTTGTAGCGAGCAAAGTCTTCTGCCGTATAACTTTCAAAGAAAGTCAATTTAGGAATGGTCTTGTCCGACTCTGAAAATTCCTGCTTGGCAATCCCTGTCGTGATGTCCTTGAAACGAGAATCAACTGGGTTGAGCAAGTAGTTCTTGACCGCTTCCAACTCAGTCGCATCAATATCTTTATTAACCAAGTAAAGCTGGGCTGTATTGACTGTCACATCACTCGAACTTCCCAGCAAAAGCAAGGCTTCCTGTGAAGAAGCTGCACGCTGGTCAAACTGTCCTGGCAGACTTTCAATGGCAAAGAAAGCATAGTTGGCAAGATCCGCTTGCACGGCCGCTTCGTCCAAGACATGATCCGTCACCTGCTCAGAGAAGATGTGTTTTTCCGCAGGTGCAAACAAGTCCTCTGCCAAATCAAAGACATCATAAACCTGCACAATGCGAATACTTTTCAAAGTTGAAAGTCCCAAGTTGTGCTGGAGCTCCCTTACCAAACTCTCTGATTTAACCTGAAAATCAGCCTTTTTCTCAACAAAAATACGTTTATCCATCAATTCTTATTCCTTTATTTCAGCTCTTGTAATGTTCTCAAACGAACTCATGGTTGTTATTTCAACTCCTGCAATTTCTCCCAGACAACTTCGTAAACATCTGTCAGTTCTCCCAAACCACGACGGAAAACATCCTTGTCCATGTGGTTGCCATCCGCATCCCACAAACGGCAGTTATCTGGTGAAAACTCGTCTGCCAAGATAATCTTGCCATCCTTGTCAAAACCGAATTCTAGCTTAAAGTCAATCAATTTAAGACCAATCTCAGCAAACCAAGCCTTCAAAAGTTCATTGATACGACGGGTTTCTTCCTTCAAGTAAGCAATCTGCTGGTCATCCGCAATTTTAAGGAATTTCACATGCTCGTCATTGATAAAGGGATCATCCAAATCATCATTTTTATAGTAAAATTCGACAATTGGAGTCTCAAATGCAATACCTTCTTCTACGCCAAAACGTTTTGAAAAGGAACCAGCCGTGTAGTTGCGGAGCACAACTTCCAAAGGAATAATCTCAACTTTTTTATTGAGCTGTTCCGTATTCGAAAGCTTCTCCACAAAGTGAGTCGCTACACCAGCCGCATTTAATTTCTCAAAAATAAAAGATGAAATCTGATTATTTAACACTCCCTTGCCCGCAATCTGCTCCTTCTTGACACCGTTAAAAGCAGTT
>URCN01000027.1:0-16766 GCA_900546335.1 uncultured Streptococcus sp. | reverse complement strand
AAAACTCCTTTTTCCTATTATACCATAAAATCGTCCTTCTCTTTTCTTTCATAATTATTCAATTATTATTCCTATTTTCAAAATATCACTTGCCTCTATAGCATATTTATACTATAATTATAAACAATACATTTTGAAGGAGACTGCTATGAAACGAATCATTAGAGCCTGGACCAAGGCAAGCCTCATCAAACGAATCCTTATTGGAATGATTTTTGGAGCGACATTGGGGATGCTCTTTCCAAACCTTACAGGAATTGGTCTGCTTGGAGATCTCTTTGTAGGCGGACTGAAAGCCATCGCTCCTATTCTAGTTTTTGCTCTTGTTGCCAATGCCCTTTCCCAGCACCAAAAGGGACAAAACACCAATATGAAGACGGTTATTTTCCTATACTTGCTCGGAACCTTTGCTGCTGCCTTGATGGCCGTTCTAGCTAGTTTCTTACTGCCTGTTCAAATCACCCTGACCAGTGCGAATACAGAAGTTGCTGCTCCTGACGGCATCGGTCAAGTCCTCAGCAACCTCTTGCTCAAACTGGTGGACAATCCCTTGAATGCCATTGTTGAAGCCAATTATATCGGAATTCTCTCTTGGGCAGTCGTCTTTGGTCTGGCTATGAGAGAGGCAAGTAAACATAGTAAAGAATTGCTGAAAACCATGGCGGATGTCACCTCTAAAATCGTGGAATGGATTATCAACCTAGCTCCCTTTGGAATTTTAGGCTTGGTGTTCAAGACCATCTCTGACAAGGGCATTGCCAGTCTAGCCAACTATGGGATGCTGCTGGGACTCTTGATTGCTACCATGGCTTTTGTAGCTCTCATCGTCAACCCGCTCATCGCCTTTCTCTTTATGAGAAAAAATCCCTATCCCCTTGTTTTGAAATGCCTACGTGTCAGTGGAATTACAGCCTTCTTCACTCGTAGCTCTGCCGCCAATATCCCTGTCAATATGAAACTCTGCCAAGACTTGGGACTGAATCCTGACACCTACTCTGTCTCCATCCCGCTTGGTTCAACCATCAATATGGCTGGTGCTGCCGTTACCATAAATGTCCTGACCCTGGCTGCTGTCAATACACTCGGAATCTCGGTAGACTTTGGGACAGCATTTGTGCTCAGTGTCGTGGCTGCCATTTCTGCCTGCGGTGCTTCCGGGATTGCTGGAGGATCCCTTCTCCTCATTCCTGTCGCTTGTAGCCTCTTTGGGATTTCCAACGACTTGGCTATGCAGGTTGTCGGAGTCGGATTTGTGATTGGAGTCGTGCAAGACTCCTGCGAAACAGCCCTAAACTCTTCAACAGATGTCTTCTTTACAGCGGTTGCCGAGTATGCTACAAACCGAAAACTTCGCCCCTAGTCTCTGACTCCTCATTAAACACTCGATTCTATTAGTTTAGGAAATTTTCATGTCCCTCACTCAACGTACAACAAAACTGATCTTAGCGACCTGTCTCGCTTGTTTTCTCGCTTATTTTTTAGATTTATCATCAGCAGTTTCAGCTGGAATTATCGCCCTCTTAAGCCTATCTGACACACGCAGAAGCACGCTGAAGTTGGCTCGTAACCGCCTCTTTTCCATGATCCTAGCGCTCGCTATCGGTGTTCTAGCCTTTCAGCTGACGGGCTTTCACATCTGGAGCCTGGGCCTTTATCTGGCTCTCTATGTCCCTCTTGCTTACAAAATGGGTTGGGAAATCGGCATCACACCTAGCAGTGTCTTGGTCGGTCATCTCTTGGTACAGGAGTCTACTTCCCCAGAGCTCTTGCTTAATGAAGTACTCCTCTTTCTCATCGGGACAAGCTTCGCCCTATTAGTCAACCTTTACATGCCTTCTCGTGAGAAAGCTATCCAAAGTTACCACCTTCAGGTCGAAGAAAAGTTAAAAGACATCCTGCTTCGCTTTAAATACTATCTGTCAAGAGGAGACGGGCGCAATCAAGCCCAACTCGTTGACCAATTAGACAACCTCCTCGATGAAGCTCTCAAGCTGGTTTATTTGGATCACTCGGATCATCTCTTTCACCAGACGGACTACCACATCCACTACTTTGAGATGAGACAACGACAAAGTCGTATCCTGCGAAATATGGCCCAGCAGATCAATACCTGTCATCTGGCCGCAAGTGAGAGTTTGATCTTGGCCCAGCTCTTTTCAAAGATTGCTGCCCAGCTAAGTCAGACCAATCCTGCTCATGACCTACTTGATGACATCGAACGCTATCTGCAAGTCTTCCGCAACCGGAGTCTCCCTAAAACACGTGAGGAGTTTGAAACCCGTGCTACCCTCCTGCAGCTACTACGCGAAGCCGAAACCTTTATCCAGGTCAAGGTTGATTTTTATCAGAAATATGGAAACTAGAACGCAAAGAACCTCAGAGGACTTCCTCTGAGGTTCTTTTGTTTTGCATTTGGAGGAAAATTGTTTGACCATTCCCCTTAGAATCATCAAAACAGGGATATCTTCTGTAGAACCTAAATCTCTATCAAGACTAGCCATACCTAAAAATTCACAGACTGTTTCAACAGTTAGATTGACTTTCATAACAATCCAACAAGCTAGAAGACTTTATATTGTCCACCCGCATATCCGCAAGGAATGTAGCCTGCTTGATATAAGGCATACAAATCATCGAAAAATCTTGACTCAACTTGGGGCACCTCTTTTTTGATGGTCAAGTAGATAGCCAAGCCGATGATATCAAATAGAATCTGATCTTTCATGGATGCTACTAGTTTACCTTCCCCGATCAGGTTATCTAATCGTGCTTCAATTTCAGGAATTATTTCCTCTTTTGCATTATTTGCCAGTGAATTCCAGTGTTTATAAATGTCACTCTGGTTTTTAAAAAGATACACACTAAAATCACCATCTTTTTCTAACACAAAATTCTCCCATTTTAAACTATTAATATTCTTCTCTGCTTCTTGCAGTTTCTTTATCTGTTTGATGGGAACAGTCGTTTCTCTGCTTCCATTTAAAAAAGGAATCGAGATTAAACTTTTAATAACATCATCATTTATTTTCATAAATAACCTCTATTTTATATAGGAAAACCAATTTCCTCACATTGTCTCTTCCTGCAACTGTCCACTTTTTACCAGCTTTTTATAGTATCGTTTGCTGTACCATTCTCGGTCTGATATCTTTAAATAAGCCTTATACTCTTCTGGGTATTTGTGGATATAGTAGGCTTGAAAGATATGGACATTGATCATAAAGGCGATAAAATGAGCTCCAATGACAAACCAAACTGGCAAAAACAAACCCAAAATATAGAAATACCACTGAAGGGGGATTTGATATAGCAGATGATAGACCAGCGACACTGGAAAGAGAACTGCCGTGGTTCCAGTGAGAATCCTGACTAGCTGCTTAAGGATTGACTTTTCCTCTTGATCATTTAGTCTGCGATTGAGATTCTGGATGCTATTGAGGATAATCCAGAGAAAGAGGGCTATGCCTATCCCAAGCTCAAGCCAGAAACCCAGGCATGTATAGGCATCATAGGCCACTGCACTGGCAAAGTACAGTCCTGATATGAAAGCGCAAATGGACATGGTGAAATAGAAAGGAAAGTAGGTCCAAAGCTGGCTAGTCAAACGTTTTTTGGGCCAAAAAACAAGCACCATTCCTAGATAGGATATCGCATATACCGTCAGATTAAAGGGCTTAAGAAAGCTACTCATGTTATGAATCAGCAATCCTGCTTCCAGGGAAATGACCTTAACATCACTATCTACACCTATAAACTCTGGTATCCCGATTAATACGCCATAGATCAGAATCCCTGAAAAGCAAAATCCAAGAATAATCACTGTAAAGAGGCGGTTGATGATACCCATATGAATGGGGTTGGGCATACCTGCGGTCAGAGCAAAATCCCCCTGGGTCACAATGCGCTTACTTCTTTCAAAGTCGGCACCGAAAATACGGATGTCTTTCATTTTTTATCTCCAAATTTCATCTGGCAGAATGCCGTATATTCTTGAGAATCTTCCATTTGAGGAGGCCATCACATAGCAACTATCGTAGCAACTACTCCTCGCTTCGTTCAAGATACAGCACTCACTTTCTGGGATTTGACTGTTCCCTAACACCTAGTTACACGTTTCGTTCTCCGGTTCTTTCTTGAACAAGATTTTCCCTTGGCTATATAGCTTCATAATCTTCACAAAACGAACGGGATTGTTTTGGTTATAAAACAGAAAGAGCGCAAAGAACATTATACCTGCTCCCCAAAAATCATAGCCTCGTTCGATCGGTTGCCCAAATTTTTGAGTGCAGTCGTAAAAAACATACAAAAGATAGATAACAAAGGCAAGTATGATGTAACGAGTGATTCGATAGATCGTAGCAGATGCCTCAGCTGGATCAAAGTGTTCGTCCCTCACCATCAAATTATGTGACACTGCGTAGTAAAACACCTTCTCCGTTGTTGGCTGAGCCTTGCGCACATTTTTATAAAGTCCTCGCTCAAGAATAGCGGTAAACAATAGAAACTCAGCCAGCCACAATAGTAAAACATAGCTCAAACTGATCCAGTTATAGACACCAATATCCAAGGCTGAAAGGAGGCCATAGAGACCAGATCCACCTGCCATCAGAAAAATAACCATTTCAGGAATGTAAGCATTGGTCTTATAAGCACCTTCCGTATTGAGCAAGACACTCTTTGGAGCAGCCAAGGCCTCCCCAGTCTTTTGGTCATAGTAAACCGCCTGACCATCGCATTCTCCGATAAAAACCCGACGACGTCTCAGAAAAAACATACTCTACCTCTTTCTATCTCACTCTTTCAAAAACGGATCCTAATCCTTTTGCACTTCCTTGATGACAAATTCTTCATCCGTCCCCATACTCACTTCCAGATAGACATCTGGATTGTCGTCTGCTCGACAGATGAGGCTGAGTTTTCTAGCATAAAAGCGGTCCAGGATATCAAATATTCTGGGTAAATTGTTTTGGTTATAAAGAACAAATGTCAAGCCTAATAAAAGTCCTGTTAGGACAATCTTGACAATCTCTCCTCCGATGGGAGTGCCCAACCTCTCTTGGTAATTCCAAATAAAATTATAGGCGTAGAAAAATCCAACCAAGGGAACTAGAGAAAGCAATGCTCTTATCCAGCGAGTAGCATTGCGACTATCTTTTTCACTCATCTCCGCCTCAGCTTCCTTTGTTTCCTCTGACTTTTCCATAAGCGCCAGACAGATAGTTTTAGTAGTCACCTGAGCCCTGTTGACATTTCGATACAAGGCGCGTTCAACAAGGATAGTGATGAAAGCAAACTGCCCTAGCCAAATGAGAAGAACACTCCAGAAGGTAGACATGGTATAGGTTCCTTGTATAAACAAGCGGAAGAAGGAAATCAACCCACTACCACTTGATAACAAGAGGACTACCATTAGGGGGATATGGCGATTCATCTTGCTAGACTTTTCTGTATCCAAGAGCTTGCTCTTTGGTGCCTCCAAAAGTTCGTGGGTTTTGCGATCATAATAAATCGCCTTGTCATAGTATTGGTTAAAAAATATCCGACGTCTTCCTAAAAACATCTCTTTCTCTTTCTAGTTTCTTTCAAGAAAAGGTGCACATTTCTGACCTTCCCCTTTTGACTTGCATAAAAACAGTCTCTCATCCCATAGATAAACTGTCCTACTAGTATACCATAAACCCCATGGACTAGCGTTTGGAAAACAATAAAAGACCACCGTGAAGGTGGCCGTTTATCAGTTTAAACAAAAAATCCACGAATCAATAATATTCGTGGATTTTTCCTAGTGAAGCGTTTAGGTAAGCCGATTTTACACTACGACACGGAGTTTGGCAAATCGATTCTATTTGCCAAACGTAGTTAGTAAGGCAGTTAGCTAGTTCGCCAAATAGCGACTAGCGTCCAACAATTAGGAACTTTAGTTCCAATTGTTAGTGCTGAGTTACATTTTTTCCTCCAACTCTACGTCTGGATACTTGTCTGCAAACCAGCGGAGGGCAAAGTCATTTTCAAAGAGGAAGACTGGTTGATCGAAACGGTCTTTGGCCAAGATATTGCGGCTTGAGGACATGCGCTCATCCAAGTCCTCAGGCTTGATCCAGCGAACGGTCTTTTTACCCATTGGGCTCATGACTACTTCCGCATTATATTCGCCTTCCATGCGGTGCTTAAAGACTTCAAACTGGAGTTGTCCAACAGCTCCTAGCATGTACTCACCAGTTTGGTAATTCTTGTAAAGCTGAATGGCTCCTTCTTGCACCAATTGCTCAATCCCCTTGTGGAAGGATTTTTGTTTCATAACGTTCTTAGCAGAAACTTTCATGAAAATCTCAGGTGTAAAGGTTGGAAGGGGTTCAAATTCAAACTTGTTTTTTCCAACCGTCAAGGTGTCTCCAACCTGATAAGTACCGGTATCGTAAACCCCGATGATATCACCTGCCACGGCATTGGTTACATTTTCACGACTTTCAGCCATAAACTGAGTGACATTAGAAAGCTTGGCAGTCTTCCCAGTACGAGGCAGATTGACACTCATCCCTCGCTCAAACTCACCTGATACGATACGAACAAAGGCGATACGGTCCCGGTGACGAGGGTCCATGTTAGCTTGAATTTTAAAGACAAATCCTGAGAAATCCTTGTCATAAGGATCCACAATTGCGCCATCTGTTTTCTTGTGGCCATGTGGTTCTGGAGCAAACTTAAGGAAGGTCTCAAGGAAGGTCTGCACCCCAAAGTTAGTGAGGGCTGAACCAAAGAAGACCGGAGTCAGTTCTCCTGCAAGAATAGCTTCTTCTGAAAATTCATTTCCTGCTTCTTGCAACAGCTCGATATCGTCCTTAACCTGAGCGTAGAAAGGATTACTTCCAAAGAGCTTATCCCCTTCTTCCAGACTGGCAAAACGCTCATCCCCTTTATAGAGCTCCAAGCGTTGGTTATAAAGGTCATACAAGCCTTCAAAGGCTTTCCCCATCCCGATTGGCCAGTTCATAGGATAGCTCGCAATACCTAGGACTTCTTCTAGTTCTTGCAAGAGGTCCAGTGGCTCACGACCGTCACGGTCCAGCTTGTTCATAAAGGTAAAGACTGGAATGCCACGGTGCTTCACAACCTCAAACAATTTCTTGGTTTGGGCCTCGATACCCTTGGCAGAGTCCACGACCATGACCGCAGCATCCACCGCCATCAAGGTACGATAGGTATCTTCTGAGAAGTCCTCGTGTCCTGGTGTGTCGAGAATGTTCACGCGCTTGCCATCGTAGTCAAACTGCATCACAGATGAAGTGACCGAAATCCCACGTTGTTTCTCGATATCCATCCAGTCAGACTTGGCAAAAGTCCCTGTTTTCTTCCCTTTTACAGTACCAGCCTCACGAATCTCGCCCCCAAAGTAGAGCAATTGTTCAGTGATAGTTGTTTTACCCGCGTCCGGGTGAGAGATGATAGCAAAGGTACGGCGTTTCTTGATTTCTTCTTGAATAGTCATAAGTTCTCTTTCTTTGATTTTCTATTTTTAGTTGTTTCAGTAGCTAAGAATGATTTTTACATTGGATTTTACTATTCCTTTCAACTCTCCATTATATCGGATTTTGGGGAGTTTTTCAATTGCTCATCTGATGAAAAGGTAAGCTAGAGTACAGATTGCGCCTGATTTCTCTTTTGCCACCGTTTCTTGAACAAGATATCAAAAAGAACCAGAGCTAGCGAAAGGATGACGGACACAAGAAGGTATTTTAGCCACAAGGGAGCATCCGGAATAAAAGGTGTCTTGTTTAACAAACCATAATTTCCACCCGTCACCTGATTAACCCCAACTAGAAAGAGATTGAGGATAAAGGTATAGGCTACAATCATATATTTCTTGAGTAAGGTCTTATCATAGTGATTCATCAAGTAAATCAAGGAATTCACTAGAAGGGCATAGTGCCCAATCAAAAATGAAAAACTGGTGATATGGGGGAAATCATAGGGGTCAAAAACGGGGTAAACCAAGGCAAAGACCGCTCCACTTGCTCCTAAGAGGGCAAAATATTGCTTGCTCCGCCATTTATCTGGCAAGAAAACCACCGCAAACATAGCCAAACGGCAATGGTAAAATGGAAGGCTATTAGAAAATGGAATCCCAAAGCCAACATACCAGCTATATAGGGCTAGCAACTGGAGAATCTGAATCCCCTTAAACAAGCGAACAAATTTCGGATTTTTGTGATAAGCAAGTGCTCCATAAATACAAAGCACTAATAGGAGCATCATAATCCCATACCAAAAGAGCGAAATGGGAGGAGGAACCGTTTGAGATCTAGTGATAAATTGATGGAACATATTTCTATCCTAACTCTTATTTTTTCTATTCTCTAGTTTAACCATTATAGCGAATTAAAAGCGATTTTTCAATTTCTATTTCTTTTCAGTTTGGCTCCCTTATTTATAGGAAAATATGGTAAAATAGAACAGACTAAAAATCATCATTTCACGAAAGGATGCAAGATGAAAATTACGCAAGAAGAGGTAACACACGTTGCCAATCTTTCAAAATTAAAATTCTCTGAAGAAGAAACTGCTGCCTTTGCGACCACCCTGTCTAAGATTGTAGATATGGTTGAGTTGCTGGGCGAAGTCGACACAACTGGTGTCGCACCTACTACGACCATGGCTGACCGTAAGACCGTACTCCGCCCTGATGTGGCCGAAGAAGGAACTGACCGTGATCGCTTGTTTAAAAACGTACCTGAAAAAGACAACTACTATATCAAGGTACCAGCTATCCTAGACGATGGAGGAGATGCCTAATGACTTTTAATCATAAAACCATTGAAGAGTTACACAATCTCCTTGTTTCTAAGGAAATTTCAGCAACTGAATTGACCCAAGCAACGCTTGAAGATATCAAGTCTCGCGAGACAGCTATCAACGCTTTTGTCACTATCGCTGAGGAGCAGGCTCTTGCGCAAGCTAAGGCTATTGATGAAGCTGGAATTGACGCGGATAATGTCCTTTCAGGAATTCCGCTTGCTGTCAAAGATAATATCTCTACCGACGGTATCCTCACAACTGCAGCCTCAAAAATGCTCTACAACTACGAGCCTATCTTTGATGCAACAGCCGTTGCCAATGCCAAAGCTAAGGGTATGATTGTTGTCGGAAAAACCAACATGGACGAATTTGCCATGGGTGGTTCAGGTGAAACTTCTCACTACGGTGCCACTAAAAATGCTTGGGACCACAGCAAGGTTCCTGGTGGTTCATCAAGTGGTTCTGCTGCAGCTGTAGCGTCAGGGCAAGTCCGCTTGTCACTCGGTTCTGATACTGGTGGTTCCATCCGCCAACCTGCCGCCTTCAACGGGATTGTTGGTCTCAAACCAACCTACGGAACGGTTTCTCGTTTCGGTCTCATTGCCTTTGGTAGCTCGCTAGACCAAATCGGACCTTTCGCACCAACTGTTAAGGAAAATGCCCTCTTGCTCAACGCTATTGCCAGCGAAGATGCCAAAGACTCGACTTCTGCTCCTGTCCGCATTGCCGACTTTACTTCAAAAATTGGGCAAGACATCAAGGGCATGAAAATTGCTTTGCCTAAGGAATACCTTGGTGAAGGAATTGACCCAGAAGTTAAAGAAACCATCCTCAACGCAGCCAAACACTTTGAGAAACTTGGCGCTATCGTCGAAGAAGTTAGCCTTCCTCACTCTAAATACGGTGTGGCAGTCTACTACATCATTGCTTCATCAGAAGCTTCATCAAACTTGCAACGCTTTGACGGTATCCGTTATGGCTACCGTGCAGAAGATGCAAGTAACCTTGATGAAATCTATGTAAACAGCCGTAGCCAAGGTTTTGGTGATGAGGTCAAACGTCGTATCATGCTTGGTACTTTCAGCCTTTCATCAGGTTACTACGATGCCTACTACAAGAAGGCTGGACAAGTTCGCACCCTTATCATCCAAGATTTCGAAAAAGTCTTTGCGGATTATGACTTGATTTTGGGACCAACTGCTCCTAGCGTTGCCTACGACTTGGATTCACTCAACCACGATCCAGTTGCTATGTACTTAGCTGACCTCTTGACAATTCCTGTCAACTTGGCTGGTCTACCAGGTATTTCGATTCCTGCTGGATTTGTCCAAGGTCTACCTGTCGGTCTGCAATTGATTGGTCCTAAGTATTCAGAAGAAACTATCTACCAAGCTGCTGCTGCCTTTGAAGCAACAACAGACTACCACAAACAACAACCCGTGATTTTTGGAGGTGATAACTAATGAACTTTGAAACAGTCATTGGACTTGAAGTCCACGTAGAGCTTAACACCAATTCAAAAATCTTCTCACCTACATCTGCCCACTTTGGAAATGACCAAAACGCCAACACTAACGTGATTGACTGGTCTTTCCCAGGAGTTCTGCCAGTTCTCAATAAAGGGGTTGTTGATGCTGGTATCAAGGCTGCTCTTGCCCTCAACATGGACATCCACAAGCACATGCACTTTGACCGCAAGAACTACTTCTATCCTGACAATCCAAAAGCCTATCAAATTTCTCAGTTTGATGAGCCAATCGGTTATAACGGCTGGATTGAAGTCGAACTAGAAGATGGTACAACTAAAAAAATTGGTATCGAACGTGCTCACCTAGAAGAAGACGCTGGTAAAAACACCCACGGTACAGATGGCTACTCCTATGTTGACCTCAACCGCCAAGGGGTGCCATTGATTGAGATTGTATCTGAGGCTGACATGCGTTCGCCAGAAGAAGCCTATGCTTATCTGACTGCCCTCAAGGAAGTTATCCAGTACGCTGGCATTTCTGACGTTAAGATGGAAGAAGGTTCTATGCGTGTGGATGCCAACATTTCTCTTCGCCCTTATGGTCAAGAGAAATTCGGTACCAAGACTGAGTTGAAAAACTTGAATTCCTTCTCAAACGTTCGTAAGGGTCTTGAATACGAAGTCCAACGTCAAGCTGAAATCCTTCGCTCAGGTGGTCAAATTCGCCAAGAAACACGCCGTTACGATGAAGCCAACAAAGCAACCATCCTCATGCGTGTTAAGGAAGGCGCTGCAGACTACCGCTACTTCCCAGAACCAGACCTCCCACTCTTTGAAATTTCAGACGAGTGGATTGAGGAAATGCATACTGAACTGCCAGAGTTTCCAAAGGAACGCCGTGCACGCTACGTTGCTGACCTTGGCTTGTCAGACTACGATGCTAGTCAGTTGACTGCAAATAAGGTCACTTCTGACTTCTTTGAAAAAGCTGTTGCACTCGGTGGCGATGCCAAACAAGTTTCTAACTGGCTCCAAGGTGAAGTTGCTCAGTTCTTGAACGCCGAAGGTAAAACACTGGAACAAATCGAATTGACACCAGAAAACTTAGTAGAAATGATTGCCATCATCGAAGACGGCACGATCTCTTCTAAGATTGCCAAGAAAGTCTTTGTCCACCTAGCTAAAAATGGTGGTGGCGCGCGTGAATACGTGGAAAAAGCAGGCTTGGTGCAAATCTCAGATCCAGATGTTCTGATTCCAATCATCCACCAAGTCTTTGCGGATAACGAAGCTGCCGTTGCCGACTTCAAGTCAGGCAAACGCAACGCAGACAAGGCCTTCACAGGATTCCTTATGAAGGCAACCAAAGGACAAGCCAACCCACAAGTTGCCCTTAAACTGCTTGCGCAGGAATTGGCCAAGTTGAAAGAAAGTGAGTAATTTACTCTTTAAACACTTTTTTCTACTTTTAAGACGAGAATGAGACAAGGAGAATAAATGAACAAATTTTTACGATTGCTATTTGTCTTAGTCATCATCGCTATGTTAGGCGCTTCTATACTACAAATTTTCTTTCCATCGTACATGGGAAGCCACTCCGGGTACGGAATATCTGCTGGTTGGCAACGAGAAATTGGAATATGGAATTTAGCTGTATTGATTATTATTCTCGCTATCAATATTAAATACGATTGGTTCTATCTACGAATCGCACTTCTTGCTCTCATTATTGGCGGAATTGGAATAGGAACAAATCACTTACTCAATTATATGGAGTATCACTCTCCTGTAAATGCTATCGGTGCTTTTGAAAATTACTTGCTAGCAATAGGGTGGATTGTGGGATGGCTCATCGAGCGCCATTCCATAAAGAAGCTAAATGCTAGTAAATAACGCCTAGTATATCTTAGATGATTTTTAAAGGTTATTAATAGTTTAATAATCATTCGAATTCAGAATTCTACCTTTTCAATCATATAGTTAGGAGACACATGAAAAAGTTTTATGCTCTTTTAATGACCTGTTTATTACTTGTTTTTCTATCCGTGCCTCAAATCGTTGATGCGGGTGTCGGACATTCCAGAAGTGGAGGGAGCAGCCGCAGTAGCTCCAGAAGTAGCAGCCGCTCAAGTGGAGGTGGAAGTCGTTCTGGTGGCTCATCCTACCACTACTACCGCTCTGGATATGGATCATCCTCTGACAGTTCTGCTAGCTCTCCCTATCTAGGATTTATGTTCATATTAGTCGGAGGAATCATACTAGTTGTTATCGTTAAATCCTTGCAGAATAAGTCTGGAGATTCGAGTTCAACCTACACTAGTAATGATTATCAGACGCTCCATCGTCGAGTTGAACATAACACACTGGCCATTAGTCGTGTGAAATACGGGGATCCAAACTTTGACGCGGAAGCCTTCACATCTTGGGTTAAGGAAGTCTACCTTAAATTGCAGGTTGCCTGGACTGAGAAAAATTGGAACTCTGTCCGCGCTTTGGAAAGTACCAGTCTCTACTCTCAACATAGCACCCAACTCGAAGACCATATTCGAGCTAAAACAACCAATGTTTTAGAGAAAGTTTGTATCGAAAATGTTCGCATCAAGGAGTTCATTGAAAATCCTGACGGAAACGATACCTTAGTGGTGATCCTGTCATCTACCTTGCGGGACTATGTCATTGACGATGAGACTCGCCGTGTCCTTGAAGGAGACCCTAAAAAAGATCTCTTCACCGTGTATCAATTAAACTTTATCCGTCAGCACGGTAGCCAAACGCAAGCAGTCAATCCAGACCAAGTTGTGAGCGACCACTGTCCAAACTGTGGCGCCCCATTGAAAATCTCTGCAGTTAGCGAGTGCGACTACTGTGGTGCCAATCTCTCTCGCAGTCCAAACCAATGGGTACTCGATACCTATGATGTTGTGGATGAAGACGAGCTTTATAATTAGGAGGAATTATGGGATTTATACGTGCAGCCTTATCAGCAGGCTTAAATAGTTTTAATGATAGTAAATTCAAGGAAGCCATTGTCCTTCCAGATAGTGTCTCTGGCGATGCTTTGGCCGTTAAGGGACAATTACTCACTAAAGACCCAGATGGACGTTCTCGTCACAGCAATCAAAATACTGGACTTTTGTCAGATGGCAGTGTGGTTATCGTTCCCCAAGGTTATACCGCTGTTTTGGTAAACAATGGTACCTTCCTTGGTGAAGTCCTCGAAGCTGGTAGCCACGAATGGCAAGCTGGTGATAACGCCTGGCTCCTTGAAAAAGGTGGTTTAAAAGGCACTTGGGAAAACTTTAAAAACCGTTTCTCTTTCGGTGGACAAGTCATCACCCAACAAGAAATCATCTTTATCCGCATGCAACCCATCGCGGGTAATAAGTTCGGCACACAAAATGCGGTCGAATATTTCAGTGAACGATACCAGCAACTGCTCAACATCCGTTTCTATGGCTTGTTTGATGTAAAAATAGCAGATCCAGTCCTCTTCTACGTGAGTTCTGTTAGCCGTCAAATTACTGACGGACAGCCATTTACTCTCCAGGATGTAGCTCAAGGAACGCTCCGTCAAAATATCGCACCGAAAATCGCGATTGCCATTGCCAAATATACCAACGAAAACAAGGTTGATATCTATAGCCTCAATGCCAATCAAGACACCTTTAACGAACTCGCTAAACAAGAGGTCAACAAGGTTTGGACAGGTCTCTACGGGATTGAAGCAACCAACATCTTGCTTGAAGACCTCAGCTACGATCAAGAAAGTCTTGATATCGTTCGCAAGCTTGATAGTGAACTCGTGGCAATGAAGTATAACACGATTGAAATCGAAGAACGTCGTGCTCGCAACGAAGCTCTTATTGCTGCAGCTGCCAATGAGGGGAATGGCAATGGGATGAACATGTTTATGGGCATGAATCTTGGCCAAACTCTCGGTGGTCAACTAAGCCAACAAGTCCAAAATCAAGCACCTGCTCAAAATGCTGGGCAAGCTACTAGCAAGAATTTTTACATCGAAGTCGATGGAAAATACGTCCTCGTTACTAAAGACGAAGATGGAAATATCGTACCAGTCAACTAATTAAGCTCCTTCTGACATTTGAGTAATGTTGTCTTTTATGGTACAATAAAGAGTAAATTATTTTATTAAAGAGGTAAAAACATGATTGAAGCAAGTAAATTAAAGGCTGGTATGACCTTTGAAACAGCTGACGGAAAATTGATCCGCGTTTTGGAAGCTAGCCACCACAAACCAGGTAAAGGAAACACAATCATGCGTATGAAATTGCGTGATGTCCGTACTGGTTCTACATTTGACACAAGCTACCGTCCAGAGGAAAAATTTGAACAAGCTATCATCGAGACTGTCCCAGCTCAATACTTGTACAAAATGGATGACACAGCCTACTTCATGAACACAGAAACTTACGACCAATACGAAATTCCTGTAGTCAACGTTGAAAACGAATTGCTTTACATCCTTGAAAACTCTGATGTGAAGATCCAATTCTACGGAACTGAAGTGATCGGTGTTACCGTTCCTACTACTGTCGAATTGACAGTTGCAGAAACTCAACCATCTATCAAAGGTGCTACTGTTACAGGTTCTGGTAAACCAGCAACGATGGAAACTGGACTTGTCGTAAACGTTCCAGACTTCATCGAAGCAGGACAAAAACTCGTTATCAACACTGCAGAAGGAACTTACGTTTCTCGTGCCTAATCTCTAGAAAGAGGTCATTCTATGGGAATTGAAGAACAACTTGGCGAAATCGTTATCGCCCCACGTGTACTTGAAAAAATCATTGCTATTGCTACTGCAAAAGTAGAGGGTGTACACTCTTTTTCAAACAAATCAGTGTCTGATACCCTTTCAAAACTTTCTCTCGGCCGTGGTGTTTATCTTAAAAACGTGGACGAAGAGCTCACAGCAGATATCTATCTCTACCTTGAGTACGGAGTAAAAGTTCCTAAGGTAGCTGTTGCTATCCAGAAAGCTGTTAAAGATGCCGTCCGCAATATGGCTGATGTAGAACTCGCTGCCATCAATATCCACGTTGCAGGTATCGTCCCAGATAAAACACCAAAACCAGAATTGAAAGATCTATTTGACGAGGACTTCCTCAATGACTAGTCCACTATTAGAATCTAGACGCCAACTCCGTAAATGCGCTTTTCAAGCTCTCATGAGTCTTGAGTTCGGTACGGATATCGAAACTGCTTGTCGTTTCGCCTATACTCATGATCGTGAAGATACTGATGTGCAACTTCCAGCCTTTTTGACAGAGCTAGTTTCTGGTGTTCAGGCTAAAAAGGAAGAACTAGACAAGCAAATCACACAGCATTTAAAAGCAGGTTGGACCATCGAGCGTTTAACACTCGTGGAGAGAAACCTCCTTCGCTTGGGAGTCTTTGAAATCACTTCATTTGACACCCCTCAGTTGGTTGCAGTTAACGAAGCTATTGAGCTTGCAAAGGACTTCTCAGATCAAAAATCTGCCCGTTTTATCAATGGACTGCTCAGCCAGTTTGTAACAGAAGAACAGTAAAAAGAAAAAGTGTTTGACAGCTATCAAACACTTTTTTCTTTACTTCCTACTATCTAAAAAAATGATAATAGATATAATTATAAACAAAAATCCAGATGGGTTTTGCATAAATAAGGAAGTTGAAAAAACTATGGCACAGGATGGTAATTTTTATGTTCTTTGTCCAACGGTAGACCAAGGCATAGAAGAGACCGCCTAAACTATAAATAATCAAACTGATAGTATCTCGGTGAGTTAGGATCAAATGACTAAGTCCAAAGATAAGAGCAGATAGGATAACATCCAGATAGTACTTGGACTGGGGGAAAAAGGTATTCATAAAGTACCCTCTATGAATCAGTTCCTCTAATATAGGTCCGACGACTACTGTTAAACTAAAACTGAGAACAGTTGATAGAAAAGTTGGTTGCCCATTGGAGTATAGAATCGAAAGAAGGTCTTGAAAGATATACTTGTTATCAATTAGGTGATGAAACTGTAACTGAAAAGCATCCACCAATTGACGATCAAAATAAGTAGCCACTAGACCAACTACAAGGTAAAAGAATCTTGACTTCTTTGAACCCTTTTTTTCAAAAATATAGAGCATCTCTTTCTTTTTGAGCCAGTAGATAAATAATAGCAAAAGAGCTATTACTTCAACTGTTAAAAAGATAAAATAGCCATCTATCCCCCATCCCAAAAACTTAGTTAGATGCATAATCCCTAACTCTGGTAGATAAATCGATAGAAATACCAGTAAGATAAAGACTCCCAAATGCCCTAGTTTTTTCATACTTACCCCTTTAAATTATTAGACTATTAAGGTATAATTCCGTTACCATAACCAGTCATTCTATTACGTATTGTACTCGAATCAGTTGCAATGCTATAAGCATAAGGCCAACTCCAATTTATATCATCAACCAAATCATGCCCCCACCTTAAACTTGCTCTAAGTCTTCAGATAAAAA
>URCN01000026.1:0-17887 GCA_900546335.1 uncultured Streptococcus sp. | reverse complement strand
ATAGATATCCCGAATCCAAATAAATCCATTACTCTCTACCTTTATTTCATTACTTTCTTCTTGGAAAAATAAGATTACGAATTGTTTCTGAAATTCTCCAATCTCCACCTCGAATCTCCTGCAATTCTGCCTCTGTTACTTCTTTAAATTGTTCCAACTTTACTGTATTTTTCATAATGAAATCTCCTGTATTATTTTTTCTTGTAAGTTAACTTACACACCTATTATACAAAATGAAAACCATGTAAGAAAAAATTCTTCCCAACTGTACATTTTTGCACCTGAAACGCACTTTTTTAAGAAAAAAGCTGGGATTTATCCCAGCTTCACATCTAAAATTGATCCCAGCAGGATTCGAACCTGCGACCGTTCGCTTAGAAGGCGAATGCTCTATCCAGCTGAGCTATGAGACCTAACATGACCATTCTATCAAAAAACAAGAGCTAAGTCAATCTTCTATTTATGGTAAGGAGAACCCTGCTGAATTGTAAAAGCACGGTAAATTTGTTCAACTAAAACCAATCTCATTAACTGATGTGGTAATGTCAGACGTCCAAAACTGACAGAAAGATTGGCCCTATTTTTTACAATAGGAGCTAGACCCAAACTTCCTCCAATAATAAAAGTAAGCGTTGAATATCCTTTGATAGAAGCTTGCTCTAGTTGCTTACTAAATTCCTCTGAGGAGAATGTTTTTCCTTCAATGGCTAGTACAACGACAAAGTCTCTTTCTCCAACCTTAGAAAGAATTCTTTCACCTTCTGTTTCCAAGATTTTTTGATTTTCTAATTCACTGGCTTTGTCAGGTGTCTTCTCATCAGTGAGCTCAGTCATTTCTAATTTGGCGAAACGTGAAATTCGTTTGGTATATTCAGCAATTCCATCTTTAAGGTATTTTTCTTTTAATTTTCCCACTGTTACAATTTTTATTTTCATTCTTCTATTCTATCATATCCACACTTCATTTCACATCTTATACACATAAAAATCATCCTAAATTTCTAGCAAATTCACAGAATAAAGCGAGTTATCCACAACTTGTGTAAAACTTTAAGCTTTTAAGTTTGGATTAAGTTAATAGGTTTATAATCTGAGTAAATAAATAACAAACGGAGGCGTTTATGAAACACTTACAAAAATTTTACAAAAAAGGAGTTAAAGTTCTTGCAATCATTCTAATAGGATTTTTAAGTGGTGCCTTAGGAAGTTTCGTAACATTACAACTTTATCAAAAACAAGGAAATCAAGCTACGAATAATAATTCTGGCACGGTCACTCAAACATCCTATAAGAATGAAAATTCAACCACTCAAGCAGTAAATAAAGTTAAGGATGCTGTTGTCTCAATCATTACTTATTCTTCTTCTAGCAGTAGACAAAGTAGTGTATTTAATGCTGATGACACTAATTCTGATTCAGACAATCAACAAATCGCAAGTGAGGGATCAGGTGTTATCTATAAAAAGAATGATAAAGATGCCTATCTTGTAACTAATACTCACGTTATCAATGGAGCTTCAAAAGTTGATATCCGCTTAGCAGATGGTACCAAGGTTCCTGGTGAAATTGTCGGATCTGATACCTTCTCTGATATTGCTGTCGTTAAAATTTCTTCAGAAAAAGTTACAACAGTCGCAGAATTTGGGGATTCAAGTCAACTTAGTGTTGGAGAAACAGCGATTGCTATCGGTAGTCCTCTAGGTTCAGAATATGCTAACACAGTTACACAGGGGATTATTTCAAGTCTTAATCGAAATGTTTCTCTAAAATCTGAAGATGGTCAAGCTATTTCAACAAAAGCCATTCAAACAGATACAGCCATTAACCCTGGTAACTCTGGTGGTCCACTTGTAAACATTCAAGGACAAGTAATTGGTATTACATCAAGTAAAATTGCAAGTAATGGTGGAACATCTGTAGAAGGTCTTGGTTTTGCAATTCCTTCAAACGATGCACAAAATATCATTAAACAGCTTGAAAGTGATGGTAAAGTGACTCGTCCAGCTCTTGGAATTCAAATGGTCAATCTGTCAAATGTTGGAGCTAGTGATCTTAGAAAACTTAACATTCCAAGTGGCCTCACTTCAGGTGTAGTTGTTCGATCTGTTCAAAACAATATGCCAGCAAATGGACATCTTCAAAAATATGATGTCATTACCAAAGTTGACGACAAAGAGATTGCCTCATCAACAGACCTACAACACGCTCTTTACAATCATGCTATCGGAGATACTATCAAAGTAACCTACTACCGTAACGGTAAGGAGGAAACAACCTCAATTAAACTAGATAAGAATTCTGGTGATTTAGAGTCTTAATTGACATCAGTGTAAAGAAAACTTTACAGAAAGTAAAAGATATGTTAGTGTAGAATCATGGAAAAATTTGAAATGATTTCTATCTCTGAAATACAAAAGAATCCTTACCAACCTCGGAAAGAATTTGATACAGATAAACTAAAGGAATTAGCTCAGTCAATCAAAGAAAATGGGCTCATCCAACCAATCATCGTTCGTCAATCTCCTGTAATTGGTTATGAAATCCTTGCAGGAGAGAGACGATATCGAGCTTATCTCTTGGCTGGTCTGACCTCTATTCCAGCCGTTGTAAAGCACCTCTCAGATCAGGAAATGATGATTCAGTCTATCATTGAGAATTTGCAGAGAGAAAATTTAAATCCTGTTGAAGAAGCACGCGCCTACGAATCTTTAGTAGAAAAAGGATTTACTCACACTGAGATAGCGGATAAAATGGGGAAATCTCGTCCTTATATCACTAATTTTATTCGTTTACTTTCCCTACCAGAATATATCTTAACTGAAGTAGAAAATGGAAAAATTTCTCAAGCTCATGCACGTTCACTAGTTGGTTTAGATAAAGAGCAGCAAGACTATTTCTTTCAACTAATTAAAAATGAAGACATCTCTGTGAGAAAGCTAGAAGCACTTCTTACAGAGAAAAAACACAAGAAGCAAAAAAAAAGTGATTCTTTCATCAAAGACGAAGAAGATAAATTAAAAAAACTACTCGGTTTAAGTGTAGAAATTAAACTTTCAAAAAAAGATACTGGAAAGATTATTATCTCCTTTTCAAGTCAAGAAGAATACGATAGAATTATTAACAGCCTGAAATAAGGCTGTTCTTTTATTTTCTCAACCCACAAATTTATCCACCAATTTTTTTATCAAAAAGCCTACTAAATCAAGGATTTTTCTATTTATCCCCAACCTGTGGATAAATACTACTAACATTGTGGATTCTTTTCCCCAATCTGTGGAAAAATCCTATTATCTATGGTAAAATAAGTCTAGCACTAAACTACTAAAATCATAGTAAAGGAGGAAAATTAGTTGAAAGAAAAGCAATTTTGGAATCGTATTTTAGAATTTGCTCAAGAAAGATTGACACGATCTATGTATGATTTCTATGCTACACCTGCTGAACTCATCAAAGTAGAAGAAAACACAGCTACTATATTTCTACCGAGATCAGAGATGGAAATGGTGTGGGAAAAGCAATTAAAAGATATTATTGTTGCTGCTGGTTTTGAAATTTATGATTCTGAAATCAAACCTCACTATATTTTCACTAAGCCTCAGAGTACAGAATCTCCTCAAGTAAATGATACGAATAGTGTCTCTACTTACGATTACACACCTGCACTACCAACGATTCCCTATTCCGAAACAGGGTTAAAAGAAAAATATACCTTTGATAACTTTATTCAAGGTGATGGTAATGTTTGGGCGGTGTCTGCTGCACTAGCTGTATCTGAAGATTTAGCTCTGACTTATAATCCTCTTTTCATCTATGGAGGACCTGGTCTTGGAAAGACTCACTTGCTCAATGCGATTGGAAATGAGATTTTGAAAAATATTCCTGATGCGCGTGTCAAGTACATTCCTGCCGAAAGCTTTATCAATGATTTTCTTGAACACTTACGACTTGGGGAAATGGAAAAGTTCAAAAAGACTTACCGTAGTCTTGATCTCTTGTTGATCGATGATATCCAATCTCTCAGTGGCAAAAAAGTCGCGACCCAGGAAGAATTTTTCAATACCTTCAATGCTCTTCATGATAAGCAGAAACAGATTGTCCTAACCAGTGATCGAAGTCCTAAACACCTAGAAGGCCTTGAGGAAAGACTTGTCACGCGCTTTAGCTGGGGATTGACGCAAAATATCACTCCTCCTGACTTTGAGACACGTATCGCCATTCTTCAAAGTAAAACAGAGCACTTGGATTACCATTTCCAAAGTGATACTCTGGAATATTTGGCCGGCCAATTTGATTCAAATGTTCGAGAATTGGAAGGAGCAATCAATGATATCACTTTAATTGCCAGAGTGAAGAAAATTAAGGATATTACTATTGATATTGCTGCGGAAGCTATTAGAGCACGTAAGCAAGACGCCCGCCAGATACTTGTTATTCCAATTGAGAAAATTCAAACTGAAGTTGGTAATTTTTATGGAGTGAGTGTCAAAGAAATGAAGGGGACGAGACGAGTTCAAAACATCGTTTTAGCACGTCAAGTTGCCATGTATCTAGCTAGAGAACTGACAGATAACAGTCTTCCAAAAATCGGAAAAGAATTTGGCGGAAAGGATCACACCACCGTTATTCACGCCCATGCTAAAATCAAATCATTGATTGACGAAGACGATAATTTACGTTTAGAAATAGAAGCAATCAAAAAGAAAATTAAGTAGCTTGTGGATAAGTTTTCCTTTCTTATCTTTTTTATCCACATTTTTTAAACAAGCTTAGAAGCTTAAGTTTATTAAATAGCACTCAGTTTTCCACAGAATTCACACACTCTATTATTACTATTAACTTTCTAATACTAAAAATAAATAAAGGAGAATCCATGATTCATTTTTCAATTAATAAAAATTTATTTCTACAAGCCTTAAATACCACAAAACGAGCAATAAGCTCTAAAAATGCTATTCCAATTTTATCAACAATCAAAATTGACGTTACCAATGAAGGAATTACTTTAATTGGCTCAAACGGTCAAATTTCTATTGAAAATTTCATTTCTCAAAAGAATGAAGATGCTGGTCTCTTGATCACTTCTCTGGGTTCGATTCTTCTTGAAGCTTCTTTCTTTATCAATGTTGTATCCAGTCTTCCAGATGTAACGCTAGATTTCAAAGAGATTGAACAAAAACAAATTGTCTTAACAAGTGGTAAATCAGAAATTACTCTAAAAGGAAAAGATAGCGAACAGTATCCTCGTATCCAAGAAATTTCAGCTAGCACACCTTTGGTTCTTGAAACAAAACTACTCAAGAAAATTATCAATGAAACAGCATTTGCTGCAAGTACGCAAGAAAGTCGTCCCATCTTAACAGGTGTCCACTTCGTATTGAGCCAACACAAGGAACTAAAAACAGTTGCGACAGACTCACACCGCCTTAGCCAGAAGAAATTGACTCTTGAAAAAAATGGAGATGATTTCGATGTGGTGATTCCTAGCCGCTCTTTACGCGAATTTTCAGCGGTATTTACAGATGATATTGAAACTGTAGAGATTTTCTTTGCAAATAATCAAATCCTCTTTAGAAGCGAAAATATTAGCTTCTACACTCGTCTCCTAGAAGGTAATTATCCTGATACAGATCGCTTGATTCCAACAGACTTTAACACTACAATTACTTTTGATGTGGTTAATTTGCGTCAATCTATGGAGCGTGCACGTCTCTTATCAAGTGCGACTCAAAATGGTACTGTGAAGCTTGAAATTAAAGGTGGAGTTGTTAGCGCCCATGTTCACTCTCCAGAGGTTGGTAAAGTAAACGAAGAAATCGATACGGAGCAGGTGATCGGGGATGATTTAACTATTAGTTTTAACCCAACTTACTTGATTGATTCCCTCAAGGCTTTAAATAGCGAAAAGGTTACTATTAGCTTTATCTCATCAGTTCGTCCATTTACTCTTGTGCCAGCAGATACTGACGAAGACTTCATGCAGCTTATTACACCAGTTCGAACAAATTAAGTGAAAGAGGTTGAGCCTGACTCGCCTCTTTTATGATATAATCAAAAAAGAAAAGGAGAGTAGTATGTATCAAGTTGGAAATTTTGTTGAGATGAAAAAACCACATGCTTGCACAATTAAATCAACAGGTAAAAAAGCCAATCGTTGGGAAATCACACGTGTAGGGGCAGATATCAAAATCAAATGTAGCAATTGTGACCACCTTGTTATGATGAGTCGTTATGATTTTGAACGAAAAATGAATAAGATTATTGACTAAGAACCCTTAGTTAGAGGGTTAGCAAGTTTTCCCTTTTTGTGTTATAATGTTAGGGATTGAAATGAGAACGGAGAATGAGAAACTATGGCTTTAACAGCAGGAATCGTTGGTTTGCCAAACGTTGGTAAATCAACCCTTTTTAATGCAATTACAAAAGCAGGAGCAGAGGCGGCAAACTACCCATTTGCGACTATTGATCCAAACGTTGGGATGGTGGAAGTTCCAGATGAACGCCTACAAAAACTAACAGAAATGATTACACCTAAAAAGACAGTCCCAACAACCTTTGAATTTACAGATATTGCAGGGATTGTAAAAGGAGCATCAAAAGGAGAAGGTCTAGGTAATAAATTCTTGGCCAATATCCGTGAAGTAGACGCGATTGTTCACGTAGTTCGTGCTTTTGATGATGAAAATGTGATGCGTGAGCAAGGACGTGAAGACGCCTTTGTGGATCCACTTGCAGATATTGATACCATTAACCTGGAGTTGATTCTTGCTGACTTAGAATCAGTCAATAAACGCTATGCGCGTGTAGAAAAGATGGCACGTACGCAAAAAGATAAGGAATCAGTTGCAGAATTTAACGTTCTTCAAAAAATTAAACCTGTCCTTGAAGATGGGAAATCAGCTCGTACCATTGAATTCACAGATGAGGAACAAAAGGTTGTTAAAGGTCTCTTCCTTTTGACCACTAAACCAGTTCTTTATGTTGCTAATGTGGATGAGGATGTCGTTTCAGATCCAGATTCTGTCGATTATGTTAAGCAAATTCGTGAATTTTCAGCGACAGAAAATGCAGAGGTAGTAGTTATTTCTGCGCGTGCTGAGGAAGAAATTTCTGAGTTAGATGATGAGGATAAGCAAGAGTTTCTTGAAGCACTTGGTTTGACTGAATCAGGCGTTGACAAGTTGACTCGTGCAGCTTACCACTTGCTTGGACTTGGAACTTACTTTACAGCTGGTGAAAAAGAAGTCCGTGCTTGGACCTTTAAGCGTGGTATGAAAGCTCCTCAAGCAGCTGGTATTATCCACTCAGACTTCGAAAAAGGTTTTATTCGTGCAGTAACCATGTCATATGAGGATTTAGTGAAATACGGATCTGAAAAGGCTGTAAAAGAAGCTGGGCGCTTGCGTGAAGAAGGAAAAGAATATATCGTTCAAGATGGCGATATCATGGAATTCCGCTTTAATGTCTAATAATATTTAACAAATAGTGTCAAATAGGTTGGAAAAAAATTCCAACCCTTTTGGCTTTTGAAAGGAAAATAAATGACTAAATTACTTGTTGGATTAGGAAATCCAGGGGATAAATATTTTGAAACCAAGCACAACGTTGGATTTATGTTGATTGACCAATTGGCTAAAAAACAAAATGTCACTTTTACACATGATAAGATATTTCAAGCTGACCTAGCATCTTTTTTTCTTAATGGTGAAAAAATTTATCTTGTCAAACCAACGACGTTTATGAATGAAAGCGGAAAAGCTGTCCATGCTTTATTGACTTACTATGGTTTGGATATTGAAGATTTACTCGTTATTTACGACGACCTTGACATGGAAGTTGGAAAAATTCGTTTAAGAGCAAAGGGCTCAGCAGGTGGTCATAATGGGATCAAATCTATTATTCAACATATAGGTACTCAGGTCTTTAATCGTGTTAAAATAGGTATCGGAAGACCTAAAAAAGGTATGTCAGTGGTTCACCATGTTTTAAGTAAGTTTGATCAGGATGACTATGTAGGTGTTTTACAGTCGATTGACAAGGTTGACGATGCTATAAACTACCATTTACAAGAGAAAAACTTTGAGAAAACAATGCAGAGGTATAATGGATAAATGGTGACTTTATTAGATTTATTCTCAGAAAATAATCAGATAGAAAAATGGCATCAAAATCTGACAGATAAGAAAAGACAACTAATACTAGGTTTATCAACGTCTACCAAGGTTATTGCAATTGCAAGCAGTCTAGAAAAAGAAAATAAGGTTGTGTTACTGACCTCGACTTATGGTGAAGCAGAACGAATTATCAGTGACCTTCTTTCTATCTTAGGAGAGGAATTTGTCTATCCATTTTTAGTAGATGACTCTCCTATGGTAGAGTTTTTGATGTCTTCGCAAGAAAAAATCATTTCGCGGGTTGAGGCCTTGCGTTTTTTGAGTGATCCGTCTAAGAAAGGGATTTTAGTTTGTAATATAGCAGCGAATCGATTGATTTTACCCTCTCCGACTAGATTTAAAGAAAGTATTATAAGGATTGCAGTTGGCGAAGAATATGACCAACATGAGCTACTTCACCAGTTAAAGGAAATTGGCTATCGAAAAGTTACTCAAGTACAGACACAAGGTGAGTTTAGTATTCGAGGAGATATTTTAGATATTTTTGAGATGTCTCAGTTAGAACCTTTCCGAATCGAGTTTTTTGGCGATGAAGTAGATGGTATTCGTACTTTTGAAGTCGAAACACAATTATCGAAAGAAAATCAGACAAACCTCACTATCTTTCCAGCTAGTGATATGCTTTTGAGAGAAAAGGATTATCAACGAGGTCAGTCAGCTTTAGAAAAGCAAATTTCGAAGACCTTATCACCGATTTTGAAATCCTATCTAGAAGAAATTTTGTCAAGTTTTCATCAAAAACAAGTACATTCAGATAGTCGAAAGTTTTTATCATTATGTTATGATAAAACATGGACTGTATTTGATTATATTGAAAAAGATGCACCAGTATTCTTTGATGACTATCAAAAATTGATGAATCAGTATGAATCCTTTGAAAGAGAATTAGCGCAATACTTTACAGAAGATTTACAGAATGGTAAATCATTTTCTGAGATGCAATATTTTGCAGATACAGAGCAAATCTATAAAAAACAAAGTCCAGTTACCTTCTTCTCCAATCTGCAAAAGGGCTTAGGAAATCTCAAGTTTGATCACATCTATCAATTTAATCAATACCCTATGCAAGAATTCTTCAATCAGTTTTCTTTTCTTAAAGAAGAAATTGAGCGATATAAAAAAATGGACTACACTATTATCTTGCAGTCTAGCAATTCAATGGGCAGTAAAACATTGGAAGATGTTTTAGAGGAATACCATATCAAATTGGATTCCAAAGATAAGTCAAGTATCTGTAAAAAATCTGTAAACTTGATTGAGGGTAATCTAAGACATGGTTTTCATTTTGTAGATGAAAAAATTCTCTTGATAACTGAACATGAGATTTTTCAAAAGAAATTAAAACGTCGTTTTCGAAGACAACATGCTTCAAATGCAGAGCGATTAAAAGATTATAATGAACTTGAAAAAGGAGACTACGTTGTTCACCATATCCATGGAATTGGTCAATATTTAGGAATCGAAACAATTGAAATCAAAGGGATTCACCGTGATTATGTCAGTGTACAGTATCAAAATGGTGACCAAATCTCCATCCCAGTAGAGCAGATTCAGTTACTGTCTAAATATGTTTCAAGTGATGGGAAACCTCCTAAACTCAATAAATTAAATGACGGTCATTTCAAAAAGGCCAAGCAAAAAGTTAAGAACCAGGTAGAGGATATAGCTGACGATTTAATTAAGCTTTATTCTGAGCGTAGTCAGTTGAAGGGATTTGCTTTCTCAGCTGATGATGATGATCAACATGCTTTTGATGATGCTTTCCCTTATGTTGAAACGGATGATCAACTTCGCAGTATTGAGGAAATCAAGAGAGATATGCAGGATTCTCATCCCATGGATCGACTTCTAGTTGGAGATGTTGGTTTTGGGAAGACTGAAGTTGCAATGCGTGCAGCCTTTAAGGCGGTCAATGATCATAAACAAGTTGTCGTTCTAGTTCCGACGACGGTTTTAGCGCAACAACACTATACAAATTTTAAAGAGAGATTTCAAAATTTTGCTGTTAATATTGATGTATTGAGTCGCTTTAGAAGTAAAAAAGAGCAGGCAGAGACACTTGAAAAATTAAAGAATGGTCAAGTCGATATTTTGATTGGAACGCATCGTGTTTTGTCAAAAGATGTTGTCTTTTCAGATCTAGGCTTGATGATTATTGATGAAGAGCAACGATTTGGTGTTAAGCATAAGGAAACATTGAAAGAACTGAAGAAACAAGTTGATGTCTTAACATTGACAGCTACTCCAATACCACGTACTCTTCATATGTCTATGTTGGGAATCAGAGATTTGTCTGTTATTGAAACACCTCCGACCAATCGTTATCCAGTGCAAACCTATGTTTTGGAAAAGAATGATAGTGTGATTCGTGATGCTGTCTTGCGTGAAATGGAGCGTGGAGGTCAAGTTTACTATCTTTACAACAAAGTTGACACTATTGATCGGAAGGTTTCAGAATTACAAGAGTTGATTCCAGAAGCTTCGATTGGGTATGTTCATGGACAAATGAGTGAAATTCAGTTGGAAAATACTCTACTTGATTTCATTGAAGGTCAGTATGATATTTTGGTGACGACTACTATTATTGAGACAGGGGTAGATATTCCAAATGCCAATACCTTATTTATTGAAAATGCAGACCACATGGGCTTGTCAACCTTGTATCAATTAAGAGGAAGAGTCGGTCGTAGCAATCGTATTGCTTATGCCTATCTTATGTATCATCCAGAAAAATCAATCAGTGAAGTTTCTGAGAAGAGATTAGAAGCGATTAAGGGATTTACAGAATTGGGCTCAGGATTTAAGATTGCGATGCGAGATCTTTCGATTCGTGGAGCAGGAAATCTCCTAGGAAAATCGCAGTCTGGTTTCATTGATTCTGTTGGTTTTGAATTGTATTCACAGTTATTAGAGGAAGCTATTGCTAAACGGAACGGTAATGGGAATAAAAGAATCAAAGGAAATGCTGAGTTGATTTTACAAATTGATGCTTATCTTCCTGATACTTATATTTCTGACCAACGACATAAGATTGAAATTTACAAGAAAATTCGTCAAATTGACAATCGTGTCAACTATGAAGAACTACAAGAAGAATTGATGGACCGCTTTGGAGAATACCCAGACGTAGTGGCCTATCTTTTAGAGATTGGTTTGGTCAAGTCATATTTGGACAAGGTCTTTGTAGAACGTGTGGAAAGAAAAGATAACAAGATTACAGTTCAATTTGAAAAAGTCACTCAACGACTATTCTTGGCTCAAGATTATTTTAAAGCCTTATCCGCAACGAACTTAAAAGCAGCCATAGCTGAGAATAAGGGATTAATGGAAGTTGTATTCGATGTCCGAAACAAGAAGGATTATGAAATTTTAGAAGGTTTGCTGATTTTTGGAGAAAGTTTATTAGAGATAAAAGAATCAAAGGAAGCAAATCCCATTTAACATTTTTCTTCTATAAAAAGGATAAAAATGGTACAATAATAATTTGAGGTAATAAAAATGAGATTAGACAAGTATTTAAAAGTATCACGAATTATTAAGCGCCGCACAGTCGCAAAAGAAGTAGCAGATAAAGGTAGAATCAAGGTGAACGGAATCTTGGCCAAAAGTTCAACGGATTTGAAAGTTGATGACCAAGTTGAAATTCGCTTTGGAAATAAGTTGTTGCTTGTTAAAGTACTAGAGATGAAAGATAGTACAAAAAAAGAAGATGCAGCAGGCATGTATGAAATTCTCAGTGAAACACGGGTAGAAGAAAATGTCTAAAAATATTGTACAGATGAATAATTCTTTTATTCAAAATGAACATCAACGTCGTCGTTACCTGATGAAGGAGAGACAAAAACGAAATCGTTTTATGGGTTGGGTCCTTATTTTGATGATCTTGTTGTTTATTTTACCAACTTATAACTTGGCTCAAAGCTATGATCAGTTACTGCAACGCCGTCAGCAATTGACAGAGTTGAAAGAGCAGTACCAAACTCTTAGTGACGAAAAGGATAAGGAATCTGCTTTTGCTGCAAAGTTGAAAGATGAAGACTATGTAGCAAAATATGCACGCGCCAAGTACTATTACTCAAAGAAACGAGAAGCAATTTACACAATTCCTGATTTGCTTCCGAGGTAATGTCATGGAAAATTTATTGGAAGTTGTTGAGCAATTTCTAAGTTTATCAGATGAAAAATTAGAGGAATTGGCAACTAAAAACCATTTATTACGATTACAAGAAGAAAGGGAAGAGAAGAATGCGTAAGTTCTTAGTAGTTTTATTGCTACCTGCTTTTATCATAACCTCAAGAGTAGTTAGCACAGAAAAACAGCTTCCTTACTCTTCACAAGAAATTTATTATCTAACCGAGTCTGATTATGGATTCTACTATAAAGAAACTCTGGAATCCCCAATGGTATATGGAGAAACAGCTGTCTATGCTAATGAGGATATTGTCAAGGAGTCTGGTAAATTGACTCCTGGAACCACCTTTAAAATAGTAGAATGGCGTTTGAATAGACAAGGTGTTCCTGTTTTTAAATTAGATAATCACCAGTTTATCCTTGCAGATAAGCGCTTGGTCTATGATCAAAGTCAAGTTCAAACTCAAAATAGACAAGTATGGTTGGAGCCGGGGTTTGTTATCTATAACAGCCCCTATGATGCGAAAGAAATTTCTTCATCTCTCTCTCCCTATCAACTTGTAACGGTGGATAGAACTCTCTTTGCTGAGGGACAAGAATTTCTTCATATCGATCAAGTTGGGTGGGTATCAAAAGAGTTCGTCTCAGAAGAAGACAATCGCATCCAGAAGGTTCAAGAAATTTTATCAAACAACTATCAGAATGAAAATTATTCTATTTATGTTAAACAACTGAGTACAGGTAAAGAGGCTGGGGTGAATGAAGACAGCAAACTCTATGCAGCTAGCATCTTGAAACTAGCCTACCTTTATTACGCTCAAGATAAGATAAATCAAGGGGAATATACGCTAGACAGTAGCTTCAAGTATGTCCCGGAAGTAAATAGTTTCCCTGGGTCCTATAAACCAGAAGGTAGTGGTAGCTTACCTAAAAAAGAAGATAACAAAGAATACAGTCTTCAACAGTTAATTACCAAGGTAACAAAAGAGTCTGACAATGTTGCTCATAATATTTTAGGTTATTACGTGACCAATCAATCTGACGGAGCTTTCAAAGAAAAAATGTCCACCATTATGGGCGAAGATTGGGATGTGAATGATAAACTGACTTCTTCAAAAATGGCTGGAAAAGTCATGGAAGCTATTTATAATCAGAATGGTTTTGTCTTAGAGTCTCTAGGTAAGACTGATTTTGACAACCAACGAATCGCAAAAGGTGTTTCGGTTAAGGTAGCTCATAAAATTGGAGATGCCGACGAGTTTAAACATGACACTGCCATTGTTTATACGGATTCTCCTTTCGTTCTTTCCATTTTCACCAAAAATTCTGATTATGATACTATTGCTAAGATAGCTAAGGATGTCTATGAGGTTCTAAAATGAGGGACCAGGATTTTTTAAATCATTTTCTCCAAAAAGAGTATTTCAAAAAACATTCGAAAGTCGTGTTAGCTTTGTCTGGCGGACTGGATTCAATGTTTTTATTCCAGCTATTGTCTACTTATCAAAATGAGTTAGAAATTGAGTTGATTGTAGCACATGTCAATCACAAGCAGAGAAGGGAATCTGATTGGGAGGAAAATGAACTAAGGAAGTTAGCTGATGCAGCTGAACTTCCTATTTATATCACAAGCTTTTCAGGAGACTTTTCAGAAGCACGTGCTCGAGAGTTTCGTTATGATTTTTTTAGGAAAATCATGAAAGAGGTTGGAGCAACTGCCTTGGTAACTGCCCACCATGCAGATGATCAAGTTGAAACGATTTTGATGCGCTTGATTCGAGGAAGTCGGTTACGCCATTTAACAGGGATAAAAGAAAGTCAAGTAGTTGATGATATTGAAATCATCCGTCCCTTGTTGCAATTTCATAAAAAGAATTTTCCACCAATTTTTCATTTCGAAGATCAAACAAATCAGGAAAATACCTATTTTCGCAATCGCATTCGGAATAGGTATATACCAGAGCTTGAAAAAGAAAATCCTCGTCTTAAATCCGCCATTTTAGATTTAGGAAGGGAAATTTCAGATTACCAAGCAACAATAACGGAACTTTCTAAACAAATTGATGTGGAAGATTTGAATGAGTTATTTTCATACTCTCAACAAACTCAAGGAATCTTGCTACAGAACTATCTTAATCAATTTCCAGACTTAAATCTGACAAAGGCTCAGTTTGCCGAAGTTCGACAGATTTTAGCAAGGAAAAGCCAGTATCGTCATTCTCTTAAAAATGGCTATGAATTGATAAAAGAGTATCAGAATTTTCGAGTTTGCAAAATCAGTCCACAGGCCGATGAAAAGGAAGATGAACTTGTGTTACACTATCAAAATCAAGTTCGATATAAGGGCTATTTATTTTCCTTTGGCATTCCTATTGAAGGGGATTTTGTTCAAAAAGTAACGGTTTCACGGGAAACATCTGTACATATTAGATGTCGAAAACCTGGCGACGTTATTATCCTAAATGGTCATCGAAAGAAACTGAGACGCTTATTTATAGATTTGAAAATCCCTATTGAAAAACGAAAAACAACCCCTATTATTGAGCAATTTGGAGAAATTGTCTCAATTTCAGGAATTGCGACCAGTGATTTGAGTAAAAACACGAAAAATGATATAATGAACACTGTACTTTATATAGAAAAAATAGATGGGTAAAAAGATGTTAGAACACGATATAAAAAAAATCCTCGTTTCACATGATGAAATTACAGAAGCAGCTAAAAAGCTAGGTGCGCAACTAACAAAAGAATATGAGGGGAAAAATCCAATTCTTATTGGAATTCTGAAAGGATCAATTCCTTTTATGGCTGAATTGGTCAAACATATTGATACGCATATCGAGATGGACTTCATGATGGTATCTAGTTACCATGGTGGAACAGCAAGTAGTGGTGTCATCAATATCAAGCAAGACGTGACTCAAGATATCAAAGGAAGACATGTTTTATTTGTAGAGGATATCATTGATACAGGTCAAACTTTGAAGAGTTTGAGAGATATGTTTATTGCAAGAGAAGCAGCTTCTGTTAAAATCGCGACTTTATTGGACAAACCAGAGGGACGTGTTGTTGAAATTGAAGCGGATTATACTTGTTTTACTATTCCAAATGAGTTTGTAGTAGGTTATGGTTTGGACTATAAAGAAAATTATCGTAACCTTCCTTATGTCGGAGTATTGAAAGAAGAAGTTTATTCAAATTAGAAAGATTTATCTTTAATGAAAAAACAAAATAATGGTTTAGTTAGAAATCCATTTCTATACTTGTTAATTATCTTCTTCCTAGTGACAGGATTCCAGTATTTTTACTCTGGAAATACTGCTGGACGAAGCGAAAAAATTAACTATACAGAACTGGTAAAAGAAATTACTGCAGACAATGTAAAAGAATTAACCTATCAGCCAAATGGTAGCATCATTGAAGTGTCTGGTGTTTATAAAAATCCTAAGACTAGTAAAGAAGAAACAGGAATTCAATTTTTCACTCCTACAGCTACAACAGTAGAAAGATTCTCAAGTACTATTCTTCCGTCTGATTCAACAGTTTCAGAATTGCAAAAACTTGCTTCTGAACATCAGGCAGAAGTAACAGTCAAACATGAGAGTTCAAGCGGTATGTGGATCAATATCCTTGTCTCTGTTGTGCCATTTGCTATTCTTTTCTTCTTCCTATTCTCTATGATGGGAAATATGGGAGGGAATAGTGGCCGAAATCCAATGAGTTTTGGACGTAGCAAGGCCAAAGCTGCAAACAAAGAAGATATCAAGGTACGATTCTCAGATGTTGCTGGTGCCGAGGAAGAAAAACAAGAATTAGTAGAAGTTGTTGAATTCCTAAAAGATCCAAAACGATTTACCAAACTTGGTGCGCGTATTCCTGCAGGTGTTCTTTTAGAGGGACCTCCGGGAACAGGTAAGACCTTACTTGCTAAGGCGGTTGCTGGAGAAGCAGGAGTTCCATTCTTTAGCATCTCAGGATCGGACTTTGTAGAAATGTTTGTCGGAGTTGGGGCTAGCCGAGTTCGTTCACTTTTTGAGGATGCAAAAAAAGCAGCGCCAGCCATCATCTTTATCGATGAAATTGATGCCGTTGGTCGCCAACGTGGTGTCGGTCTTGGTGGAGGTAATGATGAACGTGAACAAACCTTGAACCAACTCTTGATTGAGATGGATGGTTTTGAGGGAAATGAAGGAATTATTGTTATCGCTGCGACGAACCGTTCAGATGTTCTAGATCCAGCTCTTCTCCGTCCAGGACGTTTTGATAGAAAAGTCTTAGTTGGTCGCCCTGATGTTAAAGGTCGTGAAGCAATCTTGAAAGTTCACGCTAAAAATAAACCTCTGGCAGACGATGTGGATTTGAAACTAGTTGCCCAACAAACTCCAGGTTTTGTGGGAGCTGACTTGGAAAATGTTCTAAATGAGGCAGCCTTGGTTGCAGCCCGTCGCAACAAGTCAGTCATTGATGCTTCAGATATTGATGAGGCAGAAGACAGAGTGATTGCTGGACCATCTAAGAAGGATAAAACAGTATCACAAAGAGAACGGGAATTGGTTGCTTATCATGAGGCTGGACATACTATTGTTGGTTTAGTCTTGTCAAATGCCCGTGTTGTTCATAAAGTTACCATTGTACCACGTGGACGTGCAGGTGGTTACATGATTGCGCTTCCGAAAGAGGATCAAATGCTTCTATCTAAGGAAGACATGAAAGAACAATTAGCAGGTTTGATGGGTGGTCGTGTAGCTGAAGAGATTATCTTTAATGTCCAAACGACAGGAGCTTCAAATGACTTTGAACAAGCTACACAGATGGCGCGTGCAATGGTCACTGAATACGGTATGAGTGAAAAACTTGGCCCAGTTCAATACGAAGGTAATCATGCTATGTTTGGTGCACAAAGTCCTCAAAAATCAATTTCAGAACAAACAGCCTATGAGATTGACGAGGAAGTTCGTTCATTATTAAATGAGGCACGAAACAAAGCAGCTGAAATCATCCAATCAAATCGTGAAACTCATAAGTTGATTGCAGAAGCATTGTTGAAATACGAAACATTAGATAGTACACAGATTAAATCTCTTTACGAAACAGGGAAAATGCCTGAGACAGTAGAAGAGGAATCCCATGCACTATCTTATGATGAAGTAAAATCAAAAATGAGTGAAGAAAAATAAATTTAGAGAGGTTCAACCTCTCTTTTATGTTCTAATGTGATGGCTACCGAGCGGATGCCTTGATAGTTGACCCTCCTCGTACAGGCTTAGATGATAAGCTGTTGGAAACCATTCTGACCTACGTTCCAGACAAAATGGTCTATGTATCCTGCAATGTTTCGACCTTAGCGCGAGATTTGGTTAAACTAGTAAAAGTCTATGACCTCCAGTATATCCAGTCGGTCGATATGTTTCCCCACACTGCACGGACAGAAGCAGTGGTTAAATTAGTGAAGAAAAGAAAAAATTAACTTCACTGAAAAAAGTCCTTGACAAAGGTAAAAAAGTAGGTATAATAGAAAGAGTTGAAAAACTCAGGTCCGTTGGTCAAGGGGTTAAGACACCGCCTTTTCACGGCGGTAACACGG